>DATBHW010000059.1 GCA_036557285.1 Ktedonobacterales bacterium | reverse complement strand
TGCGACTTGCGCGACGGCGGCGAGGTCTGGGTGGATGGGCAGCTGTTCAACAAGAACGGGCAATTTGTGGTGTAAGAATGGATGACGCCTATGGCCGAACATGTGGTATCACCCCGGACGAACCAGCCCCCCTTGCCTGGGCCAGCGACGCCAGGCAAGATACGGGCGGCGCTGGTTTCGGTGGCCGTGAATCTCTGCCTGATTCTGGTCAAGGGCGGCGTCGGGTTTCTGGCGGGCAGCATCGGGTTGATCGCCGAGGCGGTCCATTCGCTGACTGATCTGACGGCAAGCGTGCTGGCGGTCTGGGGCATTCGCCGCGCCGGGCAGCCCCCCGACAGCCAGCACGCCTTTGGACCCGCGCGCTACGAGAACCTGAGCAGCCTGCTGCAAATGCTGATTATCGGCGTTGCCAGCGGCATTTTGATCTATGAGTCGATCTTGCGCATCATCAACGGTTTTACAATTGATGTGCAGTGGTGGGCGTTTGCGGTGATGGGCGGGTCGGTGGTGATTGATCTGGCAACCAGCCGCTATCTAAATCGGGCGGCTGGGGCCAGCGGCGGCAGCGCGGCGCTGGAGGCGGATTCGTTTCATTTCATTTCGGATATGTGGGGCGCGATAGCCGTCATCATTGGCTTGATCTTTGCCGGGCTGGGCTTTAAGATTGCCGATCCGCTCGCCGCGATAGCTGTCGCGCTGGTGATCGGTGGGACGGCGCTGCGCAGCGGTGTGCGCACCACCGGCATTTTGCTGGATAAAGCGCCGCCCAGGGCGCTGCTTGATCGCATTACCGAGGTAGCCGCCTCTCACCCGCAGGTGAAGGGTGTGCGCGAACTGCGCGCGCGGGTGGCCGGGAAGCGCGTGCTGCTGGATATAGCCGTGGCTCTGGACCCCGATATTTCGATTCAAGCAGCCCATGATATTGCCCATCAGGTCAGCACAGAGATTCAGCGCCGGATACCGGAAGTGATGGACGCGGTGGTGCATGCCGAGCCGGAGGGGGCGGCACATGCGACGAATGTGTCGCCCAAAACAAGCGAATAATATCGCGTCTTTCGCGCGCGCTCATATTCCCCCTGCATCACGCTCCCATCACTGGCAATAGCCGCTGTAGGCGGGCTGATCGCACTGGTGGAACGCCCAGAGCAGGGTCGCCAGCATATCACCGACAGACGGGGCAGAGTAATTCTGCGTGGTGTACAGGAAGGCTGCCGCGACAACCGCTTGCTGAAAGCGTACCAGCATGACATAGGAGAGCTTGTGATAGGACTCCCCACACCACATGCAGCCTTTTTTCACGGCCAGCACCTGGAAGGGCAGGTGCAGGTTTTTCCCGCGTTCGCCAGCCGCTGTGCTGAGTCCGATCCAGCTATCGGTGATGACATAGCCGCTTGAACGGCTCAGCCAGATGCCTCCCTGGTGATAGGCGCTGGCCCCAAAGATCGTGACGACATCGGGGTACTTTGCGAAGGCGGCCATCATCAGCGCCATATCGTGGGCGCTGGAGTAGTTGCCGACTGATGCCTGCTCGCCCTGCTGCCAGTGATCGGGCGGGGTGCTGGCGTAGCCATAGGGGCTGGTGTAGTGGGTGTGCCGCATGCCCAGCAGCCGCGCCTGGTCGTTCATCAGAGCCAGGAAGCCCTGGCGTGATCCGGCGACAAAACGAGCCAGAACCATGACGGCGTCGGCGGCGCTGAGGATGGAGGCCATATAGAGGAGGACGCGCACGCTGTAGCTGTGGCCTGCCTGAAGATAGGCTACTGCGGCATCCCACTCCACCTGTTTATCAATTGGCTGCACAGTAATCAGCGTATCAAGGCTCAGACGCCGCGCTTGCAGATATTTGGCGGTGAGCAAGGCAGCCATCACCTTGGTGGTTGAGGCTGGCTGAGCGATGCCGTCGGGGTTATGCTCACACAGCGGCTGGCCGGTCTGCGTGTCGATCAGGCTGACTCCGAAGCTGGGGTCGGGCCGCAGGGTTGGGCAGGCTGGCGGAACGCCCGTCGTTGGCGGCGCTTCGATGACATTACGGATGCTCTGCTGGGATGTCGGCCTGGACGCGGCTGGCGCAGCATCTCCATGTGTGAGTACGATAGCTGCGATCAAGGTGACGCCCGCCAGGATGAGCAGGTCAATCAGATGTATGTTCCACTTGCGCATTGCCTTCAGTGGGCGATAGCGCCAACTAACTCTTGCTAACTGGTTTCGTATCCCAGGGTCTTGCTGGCCTGTATCCATGCTGACGCCTTCTTTTCCTTGACGACTGAGGAGTTATCCCGTCCGGCGCGGGCGTGGGGGGCTGTGGCAGAAAACGGGCCAGGAGGGGCGAGCGCCTGCCCTGGGGAGGGCGCTGCGCGGGGAATGGGGAAGCAA
The DNA here is from genome assembly GCA_036557285.1 of Ktedonobacterales bacterium. Taxonomy (NCBI): domain Bacteria; kingdom Bacillati; phylum Chloroflexota; class Ktedonobacteria; order Ktedonobacterales; species Ktedonobacterales bacterium. Next base: position 24,616 of record DATBHW010000059.1, on the reverse strand, counting down.
GGTACCCCCTGGAGGTATGCAACTTTTGGCGTAACTTTTACGTATATGTGAATGAAAGTAGAAATACCCATCAGGGGTATGTAACATTTTGTGGGTATTGTTCGTATAAATAGGGTAGAGAGAAAGAGAAACACCTCGGAGTGGTCCCTGGCCGGGAGATCAGCCTCAAGCCGTGATGCTGGTGTTGAGGCTGCGAGCGGCGCTGGTGATGCTGATGGCGAAGAGGAAGAAGGCGGGGATGACGATGAGCCGGTGGACGATGCCGAGGAGATCAGCCGGATAATTCGTTTCCTCGTAGAACCACACCTGGGCAGGATGTGCCAGCCCGAAGAGCAGCAGCCCAAGTAGCGACAGCCACAAAGAACGCCCGATGGGTCCGCCCAGCCGTGCGCGCACGACCAGCGCCAGGCAGACGCCCCCCAGGATAACCAGGCTGCCATCCAGCGCGATGAATGCGGCGGTTTCGCTTACTTCGCCAACGCCATAGAGAACGAAACTGCCCGCGCTGATGAGAATGATGAGGCCAACTGCGATGGGCCAGAACCTGAGCGGCTGCAATTGCCCGGCTTTTGCGGCGTTGAAGGCGGGGATCGCATCGGCAAGGCCGGCCAGGCCAGGGAGAAAGAACAGCACTGAGAGAAGGGCAGCGCCTTGATGGATCAGCGTGGCCGCGTCAATGGCAAGAAACTGGAGTATCGTATCAAGCAGGTGGGAGAGGGCGAAGGCCAGGCTGCCAACGGAGATGAGCCGAAAGGCGCGGAGGAGATGGCCCCCTAGCTGGAGCCAGATGGATGACCAGAGAGTCCAGATAGCCAGAGATAATCCGGCAAAGTCGAGCAGCGCGGTGAGGGCGATGCTTGAGAGCGGATACGCGCCAGTGATTGGCTCTGCTTCCAGCAGAGCGGATGGCAGTACAGGGATCATCGCCTCATCCGTTCCATGTTATCTTGCCCTCAAAAGCAGAGGTTGGTCAAGGTAGAGTAGAAATGCCATAAAGTAATACGTCGGATGGTTCGTAGGGTAACAGATGCCAGAAGGTGAGGTGGATGGCATGGTTGTTGCTGGCACTGCTTTTGCGATAGACTTTGAGTTAAGCGTTTTCTGCTGCTGAGCAGGCGTATAGCCTATTTTAGTAGGTGAGAGCGAAAAGTCTTGTCAAGAACGGGTGAAAAGCCCGATAATATATACAGGGTTCACGAACTTTTTCGTAGCCAGATCATCGAAGACCATCGGCCTTCGGGAGAATGCCAGTATCGGCCTCCTGAAATGGAATAGATATACGTGGTCCTGGGACGAGGGCTTTGGTAAAGAGTGGTGTGAGGAGCCTGTAGGATGTCAACCAGCGGGGAGCCAGCAGCGCCCCGCTGAGTGTCATGAGATTGTGGGTGAGCGAAGCGCATACGGGTCCCAGGCAGCAGCCGAGGCCCTATCAATAGGAAAATACGAGCAGATGACACAGCGTATGAATGAGCAGGAATGGGTCCCCACGCTACACGATTTGCTTGAGAAGGGCCGCAGGCGAGGTTTTGTGCGCCGTGATGAGCTAGAGGCTGCGCTCCAGCGCACCCGGCATTACGACCCGCAGGCCCACGTCGGCCTGCCTGAGCAGGTTGGCGATCCTCAGCCGCAAATAGCAGAGCTTGAGGACCTTGATGAAGCCGTGGATCAGCTCCTCGCCGACGATATTGATATTGTCGATGATGAGGAGGAAGAGGTCCGCGCCCGTGAGGATACCGATATAGAGCATCATCTGGAAGAACTGGAAAGCGATACCACGGCGCTGCACGATTTGCCCGATCTGGGAGAGGCCGGGCGCGAGCGCCTGCGCCGGGTAGAGCAACTCGCCCGCGAGGCTGAGCGCGGCGAGGCGACTGAAGTCGATACGATTACCGCCTATCTGCGTGAGATCGGGCGGGTGCGTATGCTTAGCCATCAGCAAGAGATCGATCTTGCAAAGCGGATTGAGGCTGGCGACAAGAGCGCCATGTCTGAATTTGTGCTGGCGAACCTGCGTCTGGTCGTGAGCATTGCCAAGCGTTACGTGGGACGTGGCCTGACGCTGCTGGACCTGATTCAGGAGGGGAATATCGGTCTGATGCGGGCGGTGCAACGCTATGATTGGCGGCGCGGCCACCGTTTCAGCACCCACGCGACGTGGTGGATTCGCCAGGCGATCAGCCGGGCGGTGGCCGATAAGGGCCGCGCGATTCGGCTGCCTGTCTACGTGAATACCGCGCTCAATCGGGTGCGCCGTGAGCGCCAGCGCCTGATTCAGGAGCTTGGCCGCGAGCCGACGGAGTTTGAGTTGGCCGATGCGGTTGGCATGGAAGTGGATCGTCTGCACGAGTTGGAGGGCGCGCCCGGTACGCCGATCTCTCTCGAACTGCCGGTTGGGGAGGACGATGAGCAGGAACTGGGCGATGTCCTGGCAGATGAGGCGTCTCAGTCGCCGGAGGATGCGGCGGCGATGCACACCATGAAGGAAGAGGTGCGCGAGGTGCTGGAAGACGTGCTGACGCCCCGCGAGCAGTTAGTGTTGGAGCTGCGCTTCGGGTTGGGCGGCAGCGGCCATACCTACCCTCTGGAGCAGGTGGGCCGCCAGCTTGGCATCACCCGCGAGCGCGTGCGCCAGATTGAGGCTGGCGCGCTGGCGAAGCTGCGCCATCCGCAGGTGTTGGATCGCCTGCGCGGTTAACAGCGGTTGGCCGCCAGGAAGGGACGCGCGAGCGACCAACGGGAGCAAGGACCTCTCGCTCGACGAGGCATAGCCGAGGCAAGCGGCCCTTCCCGAAGGGAGGCGGCGCTGCAAGTCAAAAAAAACGCGAGCGGCACAGTATCTGTGCCGCTCGCGGCTCTCCAGCAGAAACGCGCGAAAAACAAATATGCGTTCCCTGCCCCGCAACACTCCGTGTTTGCCTGGCGATCCGGGCCTGCTCTGACGTTCCATGCCTGTCTGGCAATCCGGGCCTTGCAGCCTTCCTGACTCTGTGGACGCTCCGTGTCCTGCTGACAGTCCTTGCTCTGTCGGCGGTCCCTGCCGCATTCTTCACACGCTTGTGCCGCTCCAAAGGAATTGTACCCAGGGCGCCAGGGCTTGTCCATTGCTCCCCGATGGAATTTTTGATTTTTGCTGATTTCTTTATGGATTCTTAATGCCCCGGACTGCGGGCGCTCATCCGCTGCCAGATCAAAATCGCCAGGAGGAGGACGAGCAGAACGAAGCCAACGACGGTGATGATTTGCAGGCCGGTGATGAGTGTGCTGTTGTCGCCGCTGCGGGTTGGTCTGCTGGGGTCTGCGGCGCCTGCCGGTGTCGGGCTGCCGGTGGGGGTCGAAGGCGCGGGTGTGACAGTCGCGGGCGTAACGTCTGCGTTGCAGGTGATCGAGCGCGGCCCGGTGTCGGAGACGGTGAAGGGGTGATAGTCGCAGGCGATATGGGCAGGCGGGGCTGGAATGGGGCCTTGAGAGGTTGGCAGCCGCCCATGCGACCACTCAATAATGACATGCTGGTAGGTGGTGCCCGTGTCGCCGGTGAATTGATAGGTAAATGTGCCGTCGGGCTGAGCATTCATTTCTTCACAGCCTGTGCCGTCGGGCTGGGCATCCGGGCAGAGCCAGAACAGCACGTCGCTGGGCGCTGTGCCTGCCTGTACCGTCACGGTAAAGGTGAAGGTGATGGTATCCGCCGGATGAGCGGCGCTGGCCTGGGGGGTGAACAGGACGAGTAGTATCGCAAGCGCCACGCTGCCGAACGCCACGCGCAGGAGGTGGCGGGTCTGCATCATGCGCTGTCTCAAACCATCCATCAGGGTCGTTTCGCTCGCTTTCTTCTGATAATGCCTCATGTATGTAACGAGTGAAACGGCGGAAAAGTAGATATGTTGTCTAAGCTCATTCCTGGGAAACGCGCCGCGCCGATGTTGATACAGCGCCGCCCGGCTGCGGCCAGGGAAGGCCAGCATTGGCGTTGACGTTGGCTGGCCTCATTGGCTGATTGAAAGCCGCGCCAATCTCTGCCGAGATGCGCCGCTCCATCTCCAGCGCCTGCTCTTTCTGGAGGCGCGCCTGCTCAATCTGCTGCCGAAGGTAGGGGATATGTGTCTCCAGCTTCTGGCGGCGATCCAGCGCCAGCATCGCCCGGTTTTCGCTGTTTTCAGCGCGCGCCTCGCGTTCCTGGGCAGCATAGAGCGCGATCTGGCGCTCAATCTCGGTCCTCTGGATGGACAGGCGCTTTTCAGCGGCGATCAACAGGTCAATCTTCCATAAGAGTGCTTGCCGCTGCGCTATCTGCCTCTGGAAGTGTTCATCCGTAGCGATGCCCTGCGGCGCGCCAGGGGGCGGGTAGCCTGGCGACATAGCGCCGAATGGCGCAGGGGCGGCTGTGGCTGAGGCAGGCCAGGCGCCGCCTGGCCCCATGACTGGAGCCGGAGCCTGGCGGCTTCGCCGCAGCAGGAAGACGACACCCGCCAGCCCCACCAGCAGGAGGAGGGCGAAGCCAAGGCCGATGGCTTCTATTGGCCCGTTGCCGCTGCCCTCGTTGGCGGATGCGTCTGAGGTCTGGCTGCCGCCGGGTGTGTTGCTCGTGGAGGGTGTGGCCTGTGGGCTGTTGGTGGTGGGCTTCAACCCCAGGCTCTTGCGCCATTGATCTTCCGTCTTATCAACACTCAGGCCAAATGCCTGCGAGAAGGCGGTAGAAAAAGCAGTGGTTGGCAAAGCATCTACCAGCCGGGCGACTTTTGGCTGGCCGAATGTGCTATAGAGATAGGTGATGAACTTCCAACTCTGGGCGTAGGCAAGCTCCGCCTGCTCGGCGTCATCGGGAAAGCGATCAGTGAGGGTGTTGAACGAGAGGAGGTGTTTTTGGGTGTGAACGGCGGTATCGAAGGCATATTGCAAGTCCGGCTCGTGATAAATCTGGTGATAGACGGCCATCCCCTCATCAAACCAGAGTGGGCATCCGCCACACCCAAGCCCGGCGATTTCATGCAGAATGAGGTGGGTGAGTTCGTGGGGCAGGTCACGCTGGAGGGGATACTGCGCGTCTCCGACGACGATGAGGGCTTCATGGAGCGGAATCAGCGCCACCCCGCCCGCCCAATTGGGGGTGTCGGATGGCAGCCCGCCGCGCAAGTCCTGATCGCTGGCATAGACCAGCACGTGAATGGGGTCCGTCAGCGTGCCATGAAGGTCTTGCTCAATGGAGGTGGCTTCTTTTACGGCGGTGTTCAGGAGATTCTGTCCGTAGGCGGTATTTTGATGATACCAGTAGATGGAGATGTCATTTTTGGTAAGATGGCTCCAGGTGAAGCGCGTATCGGCGAAATCGAAATGTTGATCTGCGCCGGTCAGGCTGTGCTGCGTGTTATCGCTCAGCATCCAGTGATAGGTGATGGGAGTGAAAGGCGGCAGATAATCGCTGCCTGGATCATAGCGATAGGCCAGCGAAACCGTCGCGCCGGGCTGAGGGACAGGAACGGTGATCCGGCGGTCCATGCCGATCTGCGCTACCTTGATTTCGAGTTCGGCCTTGTTGATCGTTCCGGCGCTGTCACTGGCCTGCACCTGAAAGGTCATCCGCGTGGCGTAGGTGTAGGTTTGCGTCTGTGAGGTGATGGTAATGGCATTCGCGCCTGGGCGGGCTGAGCTGGCCTGGGCAATCCCGGCGCTGAGGCTGAACGCGGCGACCAGCCCCAGCGTGATCGCCAGCCAGAGCGCGGCCAGTGAGCGCCCTCCTGGCATCGTCAGAGCGCCTGAGCGGCGCTGTATTCGCGCCTGAGTGGGCGCTGATAGTCCATGTTCTTCCGTGTAGTAATCTCGCGGCTGCTCTTTACTCATCAAGCCCCCTGCGCTCACAGAGCGTCAACGTTGCTGCTCAGTCTGCGAACATTGTACGGCAAAAGCGCGAAAGGTGGCAAGTGGTATGGGTGTTGGCGATTTCCCCCGTTTTTGCTTCTTGCTGGTGGGCATGCTATACTGCTGCTATCATCTTCACAGGAGGTCTCCGCCGCTCATGTCAAGGCAGCCGGCAGTCGTTCGTTCCTGGGTCAGCTAAGCGTACCCGTTCACCGATGACAGAAGGCAATTGTTGCGCGACAGCGCAGCGCGAGCCAGTCGGCTGTTTGATTCCGTCCGACTGACGATGAGCCGTTGCCTCGTCTTGGCGCTGGTACTCCCAACTGACGCTGTGGAAGAACACCGCTGCCAGGCGCGAGATCGGTTTTTCCCCTTCCCCTTGTACTTCTCCCCTGCTCCTTGTTCGCTTGCCCACATCTTCAGATTCCACGCGCGCTGCTCTGCAATGGGCTGCGCGCACATGCCGGGAGCTACGCTGTGTCCAGCCGGGGCGACATGAGGAGAAGATGAAGATGTCCCGAAGAACGCTCTTGCGCTCTATCCACACGCAGCCCCTGGATGACGCGCTGCTCAAGCGTTATCTGCTGCGCTATGACCCCCGAACGCTCTATGAACACCCGGAAGTGGTTCCCCGGCTCTGCTCCGGCAGCCTGTTTGGGAACGACGCGCCGCTGGAGCTTGAGGTGGGCTGTGGCACAGCGGAGTTTTTGTGCGCGCTGGCCGCGAAAGAGCCAGCGGTCAATTTTGTGGGTGTTGATATAGCTCGCCGCCCGCTGGAGAAGGGGGTGGAGGTAGCCGCGTCGCTCGCGCTGGCGAACCTGCGCCTGCTTCATGGGAACTTCGCGCGAATGTACGCGCTGCTGGAGCCGCTTTCGCTGCGGCGCGTCTATGTCCATTTTCCCGATCCCAACATGCGGCCCAAGTTTCGTTCTCGCCGGATGGTGAACCCTGTCTTTCTGGAGGCGATCCCCGCGGCGCTCGCCCCGGAGGGGACGCTGAGCGTGATGACCGATCACGAGGCGTTCTTTCTGGAGATGCTGGCGCTGTTGGAAGCGGATTGCCGCTTTACGAAGACCCACGCGGCGCGCTATCTGGTGGGCTTTGAGCCAGAGGTGAAGTCGCGCTTCCAGCGTATCTGGGAACGTCATGGTCTGCCGATCTTGCGCTGTGAACTGCGCAAGTCAGCAACCCAAAAGTCCTGTTTGCCTTGATGTCGGCCAACACATGAGTCTTCCCGCGTGTTTTCTTTGCGGGCGAGGCCACCTGTAGCGCCGCCTTCCAGGCGGCTCAACGCTGGCCGCCTGGAAGGCGGCGCTACAAGTTCCCCACCCCGCCAGCCACGACGGCTGGCGCGCCTAGGGGCTGGCATGGCACGCCTCCTTGATTAGTCATCGGTGACCCAGACAATCATGGTCCCCGTAACCGGGCCGCTGGTGATGGTGAACTGCCAGCAGCCAGGAGTAGACACATCAATAATGGAGGGATAATTACCTAGCGGACTGACCGCCTCCGAAAACGTTTGATCGAATGTCTCATGCCCATGAGAGAGCATTGTACCCTTGATCTCTACTTCATTCGTGGCTTGAGGACTCTCAATGACCCAGAGGATTTTGTCATTCGGTCCATTGGGGAATCGCCCGCCAGCGTGGAGAAAATAGTGCTGAGGGTCTATCGCATAAAAGAGAAAGGCAGTGATGCCTGATGAAGCTGGCTCAGCCTGCACCCAGGGGAGTCCCTTCGGATCGGAGCCGCTGCCGGGGCCGCTGTAGGGTTCCGTGTGGATGGGGGTAATAGGGCATCCAGCCGGGGCCTGCGCTATGAGCGTTGGGGCAGGCGTCGGCTGCGCGGTTGGCCGCTGTGTGCTGCCTGTTTGTGATGGGGAAGCGCCGCCGCAGCCGCTCACCAGGAGGGCTGCCACCAGCGCGAGGCCAGCTAGCGTGGCAAGCTGCTTCATAAGAAGCGCCTCCTTTCAGGAATGTCTCAGATGCCGTCTAAGCTATGACGCGCCAGGATGGCTTCCTATCACGCGGCCTCTGCTGCTGCTACGTATTGAACTTGATACCAACTCTGGGTGAAAACGACTTGCAGCGCCACTGCCCCTTCGGGGAGGGCCGCTTGCCTCGGCTATGCCTCGGCATTCTCGCTCCCGTTGGTCGCTCGCGCGTCCCTTCCAGGCGGCGAACCGCTGCGCCAGGGCGCACGCCACTTGTAGCGCCGCCATCTTGGCGGCTCAACGCTTCGCCAGAGCGAGCGTGCGCCCTCCAGGCCAACCTACCAGCAGGCCAACGTTGGCCGCCAGGATGGCGGCGCTACAAGTGGCAGCCGCTCCTGCGGCTGCTTACTTCGCCAGGCGCTCGGCCAGGGCAACGAAGGTGCGCACAGGAATGCCGCTCGCGCCTTTGTCGGCGTAGGGTTTGGCGCTGCCGAAGTCGTTGACGGCGGCGATGTCCAGATGCGCCCAGGGCGCGCCTTCGGCGAAGCGGCCCAGGATGCGCGCCGCGCCAATGGAACCGGCCTCGCGGCGGCTGACGCTCTGGCGCACGTCGGCGATCTCGCTTTTAATCAGGTCGTCGTAATCCTCATCCATCGGCATGGTCCAGAAGCGCTCGCCGATCTCTTCGCCAATCTCCTGAATCTGGCGCGCCAGGTCGTCGTCATTGGCGAAGATGCCCGCGCGCACGCTGCCCAGGGCGACGATGATCGCGCCGGTCAGGGTGGCGGCGTCCACGATGGGCGAAAGGTTGTGGGCGCGGGCGTAAGAGAGCGCGTCGGCCAGAATCAGGCGGCCTTCGGCGTCGGTATTGACGATCTCGACGGTTTTGCCGTTCATGGCGCGCAGGATGTCGCCAGGGCGATAGGCATTGCCGCCGGGCATATTTTCCGTCGCCGGAGCCAGCGCCGTGACATTGATCTTCGGCTTGAGATGCGCGATAGCCTGCATGGCGGCGATGACCGATGCCGCGCCGCACATATCCATCTTCATCGCTTCCATGTTGGCGGCGGGCTTGATGGAGATGCCGCCGGTATCGAAGGTGATGCCCTTGCCCACCAGCGCCAGACCCGGCGCGCCGCCGGTATCGCCTTTGTAGCGCAGGATGATGAGCTTAGGCGGCTGGGCGCTGCCCTGGGCCACGCCCAGCAGACAGCCCATCCCCAATTCGCGCATCTGCTCGCGCTCCAGAACCTCGCACTCCAGGCCGCAGCTTTCGGCCATGTCGCGGGCGCGCGCGGCCAGTTCGGTGGGGGTAAGGACATTGGGCGGCTCGTTGCCCAGGTCGCGGCAGAAGCTGACGGCCTCAGCGATGATGCGCCCGCGCTCGCTGCCCTGGCGCAAGGCGTTCTCGTCTTCGCCCAGCAAGGTGATCTGCTCGACGCGCTTGTGGGTGTCGCCGTTGTCGCTGCTGCTCTTATATTTCTTGAACTCATAGAGGCCGTAGAGCGCGCCTTCGGCGGATGCCTCGGCGGCATGGGTTGCGCCGATGCCCAGATGGGCAAGTTCCGGCCACCAGAGGGCCAGGGCCACATGGCGCGCCCCGGCTTTGCGGGCGGCGCGGCATCCAGCGGCGGCGGCTCGGCGCACGCTCTCGAACGTGCAGTTCTTGCGTGGGCCGAAGCCGACCAGCACGATGCGCGGCGTTTCCAGTTTGCCCAGCGTGTGGACGACGGTGGTTTCATTCGCGGCGCCGACCAGTTCGCCATCGCGGCGCATGGCGGCAAGCGCGCCATCCAGCGCGGTGTCGAGCGCGGCGGCTGGCCCTTCCAGCGCGTCGGTGCGGCTGGCCTTGAAGATACCGACGACCACGGCGTCGGCGGCAGTGGTGTTGGCGGGCGTGGTAGCGATGCTGATGTCCATAAGAAATGCGGCTCCTCTGCTTTGTCGGATGAGCGAGAATCATCCTCGATTTCTCTTCTGTAGAGAGATTATGCCGGATAGCGGCGGGCGCTGTCAATTTGCGCAGGACTGGCGGTTCCACCAACTATTGGGCGCGCCACTGGTAGCGCCGCCGTCTCGGCGGCCAGCCCGTAGCGCCGCCGTCTCGGCGGCCACCGCTGCGCCCTGGCGAGCGTTCGCCCTCCAGGCCAGCGCGCCAGCAGGCCAACGTTGAGCCGCCGAGACGGCGGCGCTACCAGTGGCGTTCGCCCTCCAGGCCACCGGATCAGCAGGCCAACGTTGAGCCGCCGAGACGGCGGCGCTACGAGTAACAGGTTTCGCTTGCCAACACCTCGTGTTTGGTGGAACAGGGACTGGCGCGTTGCCTCCGGCTCTGCTATACTACTGGCATCAATCAGGCAGAAAGGAGTCTCTGATGAGCGCAGATGAGCCTATCAGCCAGTTAATGGCGCAGAGCCGGGCGCTGCTGAAGCAGCACCAGTACCAGGAGGCGCTGGCGCTCTGCGAACAGGCGCTGGCCCTGGACTCCACCGTCCCCGCTGGCTGGAGCCAGAAAGGCGCGGCGCTGGAGCGCCTCAAGCATTATCCCGAAGCCATCTCGGCCTGTTATCAGGCTATCAAACTGGACCCTGCCCACGCGCGGGCTTATGCCATCGCGGCAGAGGCATTGGTATCTCTGCATCGCGCGCGGGAGGGGCTGACCCTTGCCGAGCGCGCCGTCGCGTTGGACCCGAACGACCCCGATACCCACAGCGGCAAAGGGACCGCTCTGCTGCACCTCCGGCGCTATCAGGAATCGCTGGCGGCCTATGAGGGCGCGCTGGCGCTGGACCCCAACCATTTAGAGGGCATCACTGGCAGGGGTGCTGCGCTTGATAACCTCAAGCGCCATGAGGAGGCGCTGGCGGAGGCTGACCGGGCGATTGCGCTCGATCCATTCTACCCCGATGCCCATAATAACCGGGCTGTGGCGCTGGGCCATCTCAAACGCCACGAGGAAGCGCTGGCGGTCTTGGAGCAGGTGATTGCCCTCGACTCCCAACTAGCCGGTCCTTATAGCAATAAGGCTTTGGTGCTGGGCGATCTCAAGCGTTATGAGGAGGCGCTGGCCGCGTGTGAGCAGGCGATTGCCCTCGATCCCCAACTAGCGCCTGCTTATAACAACAAGGGTTTTGTGTTGTGGTGCCTCAAGCGCCATGAGGAGGCGCTAGCGGAGGCTGACCGGGCGATTGCGCTCGACCCCCAACTGGCGACTGCGTATAACAATAAGGCTTTGGCGCTGGCTAATCTCAAGCGCCACAAGGAGGCGCTGGCCGCGTGTGAGCAGGCTATCCAACTGGACCCTGGCCTGGGGCCAGCTTATAACAATAAGGGTGTGGCGCTGTGGAACCTCAAGCGCCACGAGGAAGCGTTGACAGCCTTCGATCAGGCTATCGTGCTAGAACCCGATCACGGACTATTCTATACCAACAAAGGCGTAGTGCTGACTGAGATGCGGCAGCCCTATAGGGCGCTGGCGGCGCATCAGCGCGCTGTCGAATTAGACCCCAACTATGCGCTCGCGCACTATCTTACTGGCGTTACGCTCGGCAGCATGATGCGTGCCGCTGGAGCGGGCAGAAGGCTGGCCGGGCGATATGCTCAGGAAGGGCTGGAGGCGTATGGCCGGGCAATTCAACTGGCCCCCGACGAGCCACTTTCCTACAATGGCCGGGGTGTGGCGCTGCTCAGCCTGGATCGCCTGCAAGAGGCGCTGGCCGACTTTGACCGGGCCATTCAGCTTGATCCTACCCTTGCGCTGGCCTATTTCAATAAGGGCTTTGCGCTCAGCAAGCTCAAGCGCCACGAGGAAGCGTTGACTGCCTACGACCAGGCTCTTGCCCTGAACCCTGTCTATGCGCCCGCTTACGCGCAGAAAGCCGAGGCGCTCAACGCGCTCCAGCGGTACGAAGAGGCGCTGGATGCCTGCGCGCTCGTCCTGCAACGTATCCCTCGCTTCAGCGCCGTCTATCGCTGCAAAGCGCGGGCGCTCTGGAACCTGGGGCATCGCTGGGGCGCAGCCAGAGCCTACCTGCGCTATCGTTTCCTGCCATTATAGCATCGCTGCTGTCCTCTGGAGCGCGCAGCGATGCGGCTCAGCAGGAACGCTGAGCCGCCGCGTAGGAGTATGGTCAGGGAAAGTGGTCTGACGACGCTAGCGTGTGGTAATTTCAGTACGAGGATCAAGTTCGCGGGCGATGTGGACGGCATCAACGCCGCACGAATCGCAGGCATGGGGCATCTTGCCCAGGTGAATGGAGCCGCAGACCTGGCAGACCCAGCGGCTTGCCATCATGCGCACAATGTCGGCGCGGCTGACCACGCCGAGCAACCGGCTGCCAGCCATGACCGGCGTCCGTTTGATGCGCTTGCTGGTGAGGATTTGCGCGATCTCGTCAACCGGGGTATCTTCCTGGACGCTGACTACGCGGCGTGTCATAATCTTTTCGACGGTAGCGCCGGGCCTGGTGATAATATCGGTCTCCGTGACAATGCCGACTACCTGACGGTCCTCATCAACTACCGGCATCCCACTGATGTGGTAATCCGAAAGATGCCGGGCGGCGTCCTGCACACTGGCCTGGGGGTGGATCGTAATCACATTGAGGGTCATGATGTCGCGTGCCTGCATAGGATGTGTTCCTCCTTCGCTGGATGAGCGACGCGAAAGCCGCTCGCGTGGCCTGGAAAGCGTCGCCGTTGACGCTTCTCTGTGCTTATTGTACCTGATCGCCCAGACGCGCGTAAAGACTTTTGCACAATCAATTTGCGATCTGTCCGGTAAGCCTGCTAACGTTGTGCTGCAAGACGGATGCCAACGGGACAGGTTTTTGGGTCGTGATGCGGACCCTGGCTCGATTCTGATGCAGCTTGGAGCAGGCTGCCAGAAAAGGAAGGCATAGTTGTTGCTGCTATATACGCCGCAATTGTGAGAGGCTTTGATGGGATTCGTCGGCGCCTCTGATCTGATCCCATCTCGGAGCGTGTATTGAAGAGCGTATATACAAGAGGGATGAGGTTCTGGCGAAGATTCAGTAGAAGAGAGCGTATGCAATGCGAAGCAGAATGGCGCATGTGTTGATACTCCTGAGCCTGTTTGCGCTGGCCGGATGTGGCGAAAACGCGCTGCTACCTACCGCGCCGTCTTCCCTTTCCCCTACGACGGTTCCGAAGCCCGCGAGTCCGCCGCCGCTGAGTTTGTATTTCAGCGCGATGACGCCCAACGCTTCACCAGATGCCCCGATAGAAGCTGTGCCACAGTCCGCCATTTCGGCGCTCGATGCCAATACCGGCAAGCTGCGCTGGACCTATATCACCGGGGCGCAGGTGCAAAATGTGCCGGTGGTGGACCATGATACGCTCTACGTTGGCGCCGATAATCAGACGGTCTACGCGCTGAACGCTGGCAATGGCAGCGTGCGCTGGAAGGCCAGCGTCGGCGGGGAGCCGCATGTGATTACGGTGCAGAATGGATTGGTCTATGGAGATATTGCCCTGAACTCAGGGGGCCGCTCTACACTTGGACCCATTTTTGCTCTGGATGCCCGCAACGGCTCCATCGCGTGGCGCTCTCAGATCAACGGCTCATTCTTTGGGTTGATTCATGGCGTGGTCTATGTGGCGACAGCCGATAATAAGCTGTACGCGCTGGACGCCGCGCATGGATCGGCGCGCTGGCAGTTCCAGATGGACTATCCCTTTGCCGGGCTAAAAGTTGTGGCGGAGCAGGTCTATCTGCTCGCGGCTCATCGGGCCAGCGATGCGCCGAATGTGGTCCTCTATGTCCTCAATGCCAGCACTGGCGCTTTGCAGTGGCGCTACCCAGCCGCCAGGAAAGACCTGGAGAACCTGGACCTGATTGACGCCGACAACGGCGCGCTCTATCTGCTCGCCAGCGGGCAGCAGAACCTGGCTGCTTTGCCGCTGGCCCTGGCGTTGAATGCCAGCGACGGCTCTGTGCTGTGGCAATACCAGGCGAGTGGTAAATCCTCCTCATTTACCTCATCAACGTTGGACAACGGCACGCTCTACCTGGGGACTACTACCGGTCAACTGCTTGCCCTCAGCGAGCAGGATGGCCTGGTGCGCTGGCACACGAAGATCACCAGTACGATGAATATTGATCTGGTGCATGACGGGGCGATCTATCTGACCCTCTCCAATGAGGGTGTGACCGCGCTCAAGACGAGCAGCGGCGCCGTCCTCTGGCGCTATAGATCGGCAGACTACGTGGGCATCAGCAGCGCCAAAGATGCTGCGTTGTATGGCTTTTCTGTCTCCAGTTCTTTTGACCCCGATAGCCACAACTATGTCCTGGCCCTCAATGCAAACAACGGTTCGCTCCTCTGGAGCTACGACGCCGGAACGGGTTCCATCTTTCCTGTGCTGAGCTAGCCGCGCCTGCGCCACAAGACGGACTTGTTATCTCGCGCGCGCCCTGGGTATAATGGAGGCGAATTGACCCAGCAGCACACAGACGCGGCAGCGGCGTCGGGTTTTTGGAAGCGAGAAGCGAGGGAACATGCAGATTGAAAAATCGGTGGTTATTGTCGGAGGTGGACCAGCCGGGCTGGCCGCCGCAGAGGCGGTCGCGCGGCAGGGCGTGGATGTGGTTATTCTGGAGCGCCAGGGCGAGATCGGCTATCCCATCCATACCAGCGGGGGAAGCTGGATCAGCGATCTGAAGGCGCTGGGTATCCCCAGCCATCTCTACCATCCCGTTGGTACCGCTCTCTTCCTCGCGCCCAACCGCGAAGTCGCTTTCCACTATCCCGACCCCGTGACCTGTGTGCTGGATGTGCGCGGCCTCTATCAATATCTGGCGCAGCGGGCCATCGCGGCGGGCGCGCAGATCGAACTCAAGACGGTTGCTCAGACGCCTCTGCTGGAGGATGGCAAGGTGGTGGGCGTCACGGTCAAAGACCGCCTGGGCCGCGCGGTGGAGTATCGCGCCAGGGTCGTCATTGACGCCAGCGGCTTCTCTTCAATCATCGCTACGCGCGCCGGGCTGCACAAAAACTTCGAGCGTTATGGCTATGGCGCGGAATATGACCTCTACGCCCCCAACTTCGATCAGGATCGCGTTTATCTCATCATGGGGTCGAAAGTGGCTCCGTCTGGCTACGCCTGGCTCTTTCCGCGCGGCAATGGTCGGGTGCGCGTGGGCGTAGGTATCCTCAAGCCCGACGCCGACAGTGAAGACGCCCGCGCCTATCTCGATGAGATTGCTCAGCGCGTGCCGCAGCTTGCGCCGATGCTGGCGCAGGCCAGCCCCGTCGAGTATCATACCGGCCTGTTCCCGTCCGAAGCGCCGCCGGAGAGGATGGTCTTGCCGGGCCTGGTTGCCACTGGCGATGCCGCCATGCAGGGGTCTACGCTGGTGGGCGAAGGCATCCGCTACGCCATCGGCGCGGGCCGCATCGCCGGGCGTGTGGTTGGCGAAGCGATCACGGCGGGCGATTGGTCGCCCAGAGCACTGAGCCGCTACGAGGACGAATGGCGCGCGAAATACCTGCGCGACCTTCAGATCGCCTGGCGCATCAATCAACGCATCGCCCGCTTCACCGACCGGCAGTGGGACAAAGGGCTGGACCTGCTCAAAGCGCTCACGCTGGACCAGGCGGCGTCACTGCTCAAAGGCGACTTCAGCCCGAAAATCTTCTTCAATCTGGTGACAAAGAACCCCTCGCTGGTGCGCACCTTTGCCAAATATTCGCTGCAAGCCCTGCTGCCGGGCAAAGAGGCGAAGGACAGAAAAGCGCAGGCCAGGCGTGCTTCGGTTGCGCCGACTGCCACCGATGGAGTATAATAGCAGCGTCTCTGTGGGGCTGTAGCTCAGGGGATAGAGCAACGGTTTCCTAAACCGTGTGTCGCAGGTTCGATTCCTGTCAGCCCCACCCGCTTCAACTCCACCGCACCACCTTTGCGCAGTTCCTCACTGACAGGGGCGATATGCCGCGCCCGTTGTTCTTCGGCTACTTCATATCGAACGGTATGATAAACAGATCAGCGACGAGCATGGTGAAACCCGGCACAACGTCCAGGCCATCCAGACGCTCGCGGGCGCTCAACGTTTGCATCGGCTCATCTGGCTGCCACATGTCTACCTGTTGCTGATTCGGCCAGATGGCCCACAGGAGCCGTGTTCCTGCCGCCAGCCAGCGATGCGCACGCTCGGTCATATCAGCTTTGCTCTGACTCGGTGACACCACTTCAACCACCAGATCAGGAGCCAGATGCGGATACTCACCTCGCTGACGCGCTTCTAGCACCTGGCGCGCGTGCTCAGTGCGCACAAACGCCAGATCAGGCATCCAGGTGGATTCTTCTGGCTCGCCTGGCTGCGTGATGTCATAGCCCACTTGCTCCCAGGTAACAGCGCCCAGGCGATGCTGCTTCACGTAAGGGGAAAGCGCATCGTGCAGATTCGAGAGAATCCAGTCGTGCAGTGGGTCTTTTACTGCTGGCATCTTCACTACCTTTCCCCTGTCCAGTTCCATTCGCCAGCCTGGTTCATCAGGCAAAAGCGCATATTCTGCGGCGCTCAGCAGCTTGCCCGGCAGGTTGATAATCGTGTAGTGTTGTGTCGTCATTGCCATATCTGGCCCTCCCTGTGGGCTAGCAGTGCGCTCTCCCCTACCAGAGATACACTCTTGGCTTACCTAGCCATTCTACCACGAGGGTTGCCAAACGGGGTAATAGAAGGCTTGAAGGATGAGCAAAGCCCGATGCTGCGGCTTGCTGACAGCATGGCTGGATTTCTGAGAGATTGCCAGGAGGGAAGGCCTACACCGCGCAACACCTGAAACGCCTGGAGCGGGCCGCGCTGGTGATTGAGGTATAAAAAAACCAGGGTGTCTATCGCCCTGGCTACCCAAGTCGAAGCTTGGCTAGTCCTAAGCAGCTTGCGCTGCGACCTCCATACGGCAGGCTTTCAGACCAGTTTGATTATATCATATAATTGCAAAAATGCAATTCTCACCGGCCTATACACATATGGTGCGATACAGAGAGGTTCGTGCTGGCTTCAAGAAAGGTGGACATTATGGGACAGCATACAACCCCCCAAGGAGCGCCGCGCCAGCTTGCGCCGCGTATCGAGAGCGACCCTGACATCCTGGGGGGCAAGCCAGTGATTGCCGGAAGCCGCCTGAGTGTGGAGACTGTCCTGGAAAACCTGGCGTGTGGGGACACCTATGAGGAGGTGCTCGACTCCTACCCGTTCCTCACCTACGAGGATATTTACGCTGCGCTTGGGTACGCGGCTCAGGTGCTGAGTGCTCCGGCCAGCGACAGGGAACCAGCCGCCTCATGAAGTTCCTGGAACGGCTACCGACGTATGGAGTGATTCTCTTGCGTGTCGCCAACAAGCGTACTCGACTTTCCAAAACCCGTCGTATTGAGCGGTCCCTAGAGGGAATTAGGGAGTGCCAAGGCTCCTGTGTCGGGCGGTTCAGCACCGTTTATCCTGACCGAATCGAGCAAACTGCAAGTGTTTCAAGGATTATTTCATAATTTCCGTGTTCAGCACCGTTTATCCTGACCGAATCGAGCAAACCCTGCTGCCGACCTAAGCGGCGTTCCTTCGTTTCCTAAACCGTGTGTCGCAGGTTCGATTCCTGTCAGCCCCACCCCTCCTCCCATGCTGCCCTTACCCACGCAGCAGCGGGCGAGTCAGGCAGGTTGCGCCGCCCTCCGCCTTTAAGGAAAGCTCGTTGCCACGATAGGTCCAGACCTGGCATCCAACTTCCTGGAGCCTCTGCCGGGTGGTGGGGTTGCCTTCGAGCATGACGCACTGCCCAGGGGCCAGCGCCAGCACGTTCGGTCCCATAGTCAGGAACTCTTCTTCGGGTACCTCGATGAGACGAAAACCGCGCCGCTGCAATTCCTGCCAGAAGGGGACTGAAAGGAGCGGCGGATAGACCACCGCCAGGCGCTCATCTACGATGCTGATGAGGGAGAGCAGATGCAGGCACGCCGCTGGCCCGCTGTAGTAGGGTAGGTCTACGGGGATGACGGTTACTCCCAGCGGAGTCAGCGCCTCGCGCAGTTGACGCAGCCCTTCGGCATTGGTACGGAACCCCTGCCCCACAGCCAGCGTATCGTGATCCAGCCAGAGCAGATCGCCCCCTTCGGCGCGCGCGTCATCGTGCAAAGTAGAGAGAATAGGGAGATCGAGCGCCTCGAAACGCCGGGCCATGACGGCTTCCTCCCCTCGCCGCTGCCGCTTGCCCATCGAGAGCATGATGGCTCCCTGGTCAGTCACCAGTGCGGGGTCGAAGGTAAAGATGGCATCGGCATGGGTGGGTTGGGGTTCATCGTGATAGAGCACCTCACTGCCGCCCTGGCGCAGCAGGGCCACCAGATCGTCGTGTTCTTGCTGGGCAGCGGTCAAATCAGGCCGTGCCGTGTAGTGCCAGGCCGCCGGGTCAGCGACGGCGAACGCCTGGTCGGGCCGCTTCACCAGGACGCGCCGGAGCGGGGCAATCATGCTCTGACTTCCATAGGTGCTCATCGTCTGCCTCACTTTCTTCGCGGCGCTGCCTTCACGCCAGTTGGGGAGAAGCCCAGAAACGTATCTCGCCAACAGTCTACTAGAATTATTCGGCGCTGTCGATGCCTTTTGGCAATGGCTCGCGCCGCTTCTGAGGTCTGGGCGCTTGATCGAAAGCAGCCTGACCAGATGTCCGAGGTGGAATTGGTATGGATTGTGCATGCACACATGCGGCGCTCAAGGCGCCGGAGTTGCAGTGTCAACTGCTGAACTAAAGCAGTGATCTGCCTGTAGGCAGCTTCCCTTGAAGCTGCCTACAGGTGGCACAGTCAGGAGGTATGCCGTTCTGGAAGCAACGGAGGCGACGCATAACGATTTCAGTGCGGCAGATTGCATTCTTTTGGGGGTGTAACGATGCTGAAAACGTTCAAGTCGCGTAGGAAACACCAGGTAGATTTATATATTCCAGAGCAAGGCAATCCCAGCGTTATCATCAAAGGGCCAGAAGGAGATCGCGCCGATCTTCACTTTGAGTGGTTTGAGCGCGAGCGCGCCACGAAGATTGCCGAGATGATCGCCGCAGGATTTAGCGCAAAGGAGACCGCCTCTTCCAACGATCACCCGACGTGATCTGGCAGGGCAGTTTGGAAAAACTGCTTCCTCATTCATTCCCCACCACACACAAAGCACTCTCCACCAGATACACCATCAGCGCCTGCCCCTGGCCGTAGGTCAAGCCAGTTCACGCCTCCGATCAGCGGGAAGCGCAGCAGGATGAGGTGTCAGGTGGGGCTGCGCCGCAGGTTGATGAGATGTTGCAGCATGACGCGCGAGATGTCTTCGACGGTCAGCCTGGTTTCGGCAAGCAGGGTGGTGAAGTCTTCGCATGAGCCAGGCAGTGTTCCACCCTATTGTGATTGAGCAAGAGAGAAAAGTCAAGCCCTATGCCGGACCAGAGCTATCTCACAGGTGGACCTCTGTCCCCAGCCCCAGCGCCCGCGCCTGCTGGACGGCAAGCTGCACGACGGCCATATCCTGGACAGCGTTGCCAACGGACTTGAAGAAGGTAATCTGCGCGTCGTCGGTGCGCCCGGCCACGCGGCCCAGCACAAGCTCGCCCAGTTCGCCGCTGATGTGGCTTTCATCGAGCAAGCCCTGCTCGCGGGGGATAACCAGATCGCCCGCTTCGGCCCAGGCGGCGCGGCGCTCGTCAACGACGACCCGCGCCCGCGCGACGGTGGCCGCCGGAACTTCTTGCAGCGTCGGGCGATAGGAGCCGATGCCGTTGATATGCGCGCCCTGGCGCAGGTCGGCGTCGTCAAAGAGCGGCGTGGGCGAGGCTGTCGCGCAGCAGATCACGTCGGCCTCCCGCAGCGCCTCGGTTGCCGAGGAGGCCACGCGCACATCGGCAGGGATGGGCGTCCCGAAGGCGCGCAACTGCTCTGCCAGGCGTTCGGCGTGCGCGGGCGTGCGATTCACCAGCCAGAGGCGCTCGATGGGCCGCGCCACGCAGACGGCCCACGCCTGGGGCAGCGCCTGCGCGCCCGCGCCAAAGAGCGCCAGGACGCGCGCGTCCTGGCGCGCCATCAAGCGCGTGGCGACTCCCGACGCCGCCCCGGTACGCAGCGCGGTGAGCCAGCCGCCATCCATCAGCGCCAGCGGTAATCCATTGTCGGAGTCAAACAGCAGAACTAGCGCGTTGATGGATGGCAGATGATGCCGTTCCGGGTTATGCAGGAAGAGCGTGAGCAGCTTGACACCCAGCGCGCCGCTGCCGGACAGATAGGCGGGCATCACCAGCAGCAGCCCATCCGTCGGCGGCACAGATACATGCGGGCGCAGCGGCACGTCGGCCTGCTGGTTGGAAAGCTGGGCAAAGGCGCTGGCAACCGCCTCCATTGCTTCGCGCATAGGGACGGCCTGGCGCAGTTCGTCGGCGGTGATGATAAGCATCGCTAGCTCTCCTGATGGGCAAGGTGATTATCGTTTGCGTGGTTTGCGCAGAAATTCCAGAATGAAGCCGCCCCCAATAATCGAGGAGCCAATGAGGACGCTCAGCGCCAGGCGCCGGGTGGCGCGGTTCACGCTTTTGATCGCTTCGTCCAACTGGTCTACCTCCAGCCGGAGGGTGATCTGATCGTTGGCGAGCTTGTCCAGAATCATATCGGCGCGCCGGGGCGAGTTCTCGAAGAGGCGCTTCATATCCAGCACCCAGGCAAAGACTCTTCCGCCGGAAAGCTGGCCGCTTATGCGCTTTTCCATCACTTTAAGCATATATTCGCGGATGAGTTGCACCGGGTCCAGTTCAGGCGAAAGGGCGCGGATGGCGCCGTCCAGGTTGAGCATGGCCTTGCCCAGCAGCGTCATGGCGCTGGGTACCGGGGCGCTGTGTGCCTGGGACAGACGGGTGAGGTCAAGCAGAGCGGTACCCAGGGCCATTCGTCCGCCGCTCATATCATGATAGCGGCTGACCAGGGCAGAGACATCCTGGGTGAAGGAGCGCCGGTCAAAGCCCCTGGGCAGTTCCATCATTTCCAGGTAGGTATCGGCAACGCGCTCGCCCAGCCGTTCGGCAAAGGCCAGCAGCAGCAGGATGATGTGGTCTTTCTGGCCGGAATCGAAGCGCCCTACCATGCCGAAATCCATGAGCGCCAGGCGGCCATCTTCGGCTAGAAGGATATTGCCGGGGTGTGGGTCGCAGTGAAACACGCCGTCAATGACGACCTGCTTGAGATAGGCCGCCAGCAATTCTTTGGCGATGGGGCGCGTATCCAGCTCCTGCACCTGGGCGCGGCTGAGGTCCGCCAGGTGCTGACCATGCACGAAACTGAGTGTCAGCACGCGGCGCGAGGTGTAGTCGCTGTAGACGGTGGGCGTGGTCAGGCGTTGAAATTCAGCGATCTGGCGGCTAATCAGGCGGGTGTTCTCGGCCTCCTGGCGGAAGTCGAGTTCCTGGCTCAGGCTGTGTTCCAGTTCGCGGACCATCTGCATGAGGCCGTAGCGCGCGCCAAACGAGGTATGTTTCGTGGCGAAACGGGCGAGTTCGTGCATGACTTCAATATCAATCTCAATCCGATTGCGCACGCCAGGGCGCTGCACCTTGACGGCTACCTCGCTGCCATCGTGCAGCACGGCGCGATGCACCTGCGCCAGCGAGGCGGTGGCAAGTGGCTCACGATCAAAAGACAAAAACAATTCATCCACAGACGCGCCCAGTTCACTCTCGACAATCGTGATGATTTTCTCGCAGGGTACGGGCGTGACGGTATCCTGAAGGCGCGCGAGGGCGGTAATATAGCCCGCTGGCAGCAAATCCGGGCGGGTGCTGAGGAGCTGGCCCAGTTTGATCCACGATGGCCCTAACTCTTCCAGGGCGCTTGCCAGGTCTTCGGCATGATCTTCCGCTTCTTCCAGATGCCCATCCAGGCCAAACTCTTCGTCTTCCTCCTCATGCCGGTGAGCCATCATAAATTGAGCGGCCACATGATGCAGTTCGTGCTTGCGCAGCACCCGATAAATCTCCAGGTAGCGCTCCGGGTGGCGAGAGAACCGCCTGGTGAGTAAGTTGCCTGATGATGTCACGCTTACATGGTTCTTGAGTTTTGCCATACTGTTGTGCGGCAGTGGGTCAGCGCCGCCCCTCCCTTCTCTACGAACAAACCATTCACGCTTCCTTACCCATTGATCCTGCCTTATGTTCTACGAACACTTACTATATATCAGTTGGCAAGACGCTCAGTTTTTAGTGATACAGTCCCAAAGGTAATTTTACAAGCGAACGCTGGATGTCCTCAAGCCGGGGGCATCCGGCCAGACGCATCGCCAGATCGAGTTCTGCCCGCAGCAGTTCCAACACCTCATAGACGCCCTCTGCTCCCCTGGCAGCCAGCCCCCAGAGTATGGGCCGCCCAATCAGGACGGCGCGCGCCCCCAGGGCCAGGGCTTTCAGCACATCTGTACCCCGGCGGATGCCGCTGTCAAGATAGACTTCGCAGCGCCCGGCAACCGCTTCGACGATCTCTGGCAATGCCTCGATGGTGGGGATAACGCTGTCCAGTTGCCGCCCGCCATGATTGGACACGATGATGCCATCTACCCCATGCTCAAGCGCCAGCGCCGCATCTTCCGCTGTCAGAATGCCTTTGAGGATGAGTGGCAGCGGCGTCAGCGAACGCAGCCAGGCCAGGTCTGCCCAGGTTAAGGGCGCATAACCACTCATCGGCTCATAGCCGGTTAGGTTCGCCTCGGAGAGATGCGGCGGCAGATCGAAGCCGCTCTTGATGGCGCGCTCTTTGTGTCCCCAGCGCGGAGAATCAACGGTGATCACCAGCGCGCGATACCCGGCGCGAGCCGCGCGCTGGACCAGCGCCGCGCCGGTCTTGCGATCAAAGACATAGAGTTGGAACCAGAGCGGGCCGCTTGCTGCTTGCGCGATCTCCTCTAGCGTGCGCGTGGACGCGGTACTGGCGACCATCAGCGTCTCTGCCCGGCCTGCGCCCTGGGCAGTTGCGCACTCACCTTCCGGGTGAGCCAGGCAGTGCAAGGCGGTGGGCGTCACCATGATGGGCATGCTAACCGGCGTTCCCAGCACTGTTGTGCCTATCTCGCAGGTCTCGACGTTGACGAGCATGCGCGGGCGCAGCCGAATGCGCTCGAACGCCGCGCGATTCTCCCGCAGCGTTACCTCGTCATCGCTGCCGCCCTGATAAAAGTCCCAGGCGCTTGGCTCCATTCGCGCCTGTGCCAGCGCCTCATACTCAAACACATTGACCAGGCTCACGAGCATGCTCCTTCTCATCCAGATACATCGTATGCAGACGACATTGTAGCACTGTTGTCTGCCGGGCGCACGCTTTCGCAAAAAGAAGGTTCCACCAAACATGAGGTGTTGGCAAGCGAGACCTGGTATTTGTAGCGCCGCCTTCCAGGCGGCTCAACGCTGGCCTGCCGGTCCGGTGGCCTGGTGGGCGAACGCTCGCCCTGCGCAGCGGTGGCCGCCAAGATGGCGGCGCTACAAGTGGCGCCCCCAATAATTGGTGGAACGGGCCAGCAGCGAGCGCGCTGCCCGCTGCTGGCCCGCAAGCCACGAGGAGTCTAGCCCTGGCCGCCCAGGTCGGCTTTGAGAATCTGGATCATCTGGTGCAGGTCGGAAGCCGCGCCTTTGATGTCCTGGCGGGCCGTCTTCAGATCGCTGCGGTAGGTTCTGAGCGTGGTGTTGGTACCAGGATAGTTGGCAGGGATCAGGCTGGGAATCAGCCCCTGCGCGGCGTTTGTCTTATTGGTCGCGTCTCGCAGTTTGGCGTTATAGTCCCTCTGCAACGCCTGAAGCTTGGTTACATCGTGGCCTGCGTCCTTATCTTTCTGGATGAGGTCGCTGATCTGCTGGTTGGCGTCGGTCATGCGGGCGATGGCGTTTTGCTCATGGAAGAGTAGAATCTCGCCATAGTCGCGCGGCAGCACGACGGCAAAGATGCGGAACTGCACGTAGATGTTCTTGACATCGGCAAGGGCTGCTCTGAGGTCGGTTTCGCCATCGAGCTTTTTCTTCAGGGCATTCAAGCCATTCTCATTGAAGGTCGCGTCATCAGTAATGACGTTACGCTGCTGATCGGTGAGGCCCTTATGGTTCCTGGCTCTGTCCTTGAGCTTATCCAGCGCGGCCAGCCGCTCTTGAATGCGTTGATCGCCGAACTGTTGAACGCAGTCCACCGTCGTGCAGCGCGAAGCCGCCGAGGCGACAGGAGCAGCGGCTACGCCCGCGCTGAGCAGGCCGAAGGCTCCTACCAGGGCCAGCGAGAGGCCCGCCAGATGCGGGCGCGCGAGCCGCAGGCGCTGTGAGCAGAAGCGTTGTATGTGTTTCATGGGATGATCTCCTGGTCGGTGCCGCTGTCTTGATTGGCGTTTTGCTCATCATTGTCCAGGGTATCTGAGTCATGCTGATTTTGTTGATCGATCTGCTGGAGATGATTGAGTTCATCATTTGTGCTGGTCTGGCCGGAGTTACCCGCGCCGTTGGTGGTCTGGCTGCTGGACGCGCCAGTATTCTGGACGCTCCTGGCGCAGCCACCCAGAGCGAGCGCGACGGCCAGCGCCAGAATGACCAGCGGGAGCCAGAAACGCTTGCGTTTGCTGGTTGCTTTCATTCCTCTTCTCTTTCTGTCTCTATTGGCATCGTTGGCATCTTCCCTGCGCGCGCGGCCTTGCCAGCGCCCAGGGATTGAGGTCAGTCCCCCCGGCTCCTCTGGTAGTAAGATAAACCGACGAGCTAAGAGCCACTTGAAACTCGGCTTAGAAGTTGCTGAGAAATCTAGAAAACAAGAAGCGCGCTCCTGACCACT
>DATBHW010000058.1 GCA_036557285.1 Ktedonobacterales bacterium | reverse complement strand
CGGCGGCTGAACGCCTCACTGGCGACCAGGGCTGCCCTTTCAGCGTTTCCACGTGCCAGCGTTTGGCCGCCGGGACGGCGGCGCTACACCTGCGGCATTCGCACATCCTGCCAGCAAAACAACACAGTAGAGAAAATTCGGGATGACTCATGTCTAAAGACACATCCCCTAATCCGCAGCACTCGCGCTCGCCCCAACCGGCACAGCGACACGCAGCGGCTCGATTTCGACGATAGCGTTGTAGTCGGGGACGCCTGCCGCCACATCGCACACGCGCCGCCGGATCAGAACGTTGCACTCCGGCCAGAACGCCTGCACATTGCGCGGCTTGATCGCGTCAATATGGATACGGCACTGCATGCTCTGGCCGTTGTCGCTCTTCACCAGCACCTGATCGCCCTCGCTCACATGCAGCGCGGCGGCATCCTCCGCCGAGAGCAAGAGCGCGTCGCGCCTCGCGCCGGTCATCGTATCCTTTTTCGCGTGGATCAGGCTGTTGAACTGCTTGCCACGCCGGGTCGAGAGAATAAAGTGGCCCTCCGGCAACGCCACTTCCGGCGGCTTCAGCGCGAAGAAATGCCCCTTGCCGTCTGGCGTCTTGAACTGCCCACCTTTATAGAGGTAGCGCCCGCCATACTGCACCTGATCGCCCGCCTTGCGCAGCGTCTCGATGCCCGCGTAATTGGGCATCACGAGCGCAATCTCGTCGCGGATGGCCTGCGCGTTGGGGAAAATGATCTTATCGCGCTTTTCTGGATAGACACGCGCCGCCAGTTCCTGGAAGATTTCCCACTCGCAGCGCGCCTCGCCCACCTGCGGGCCAGGAATCTGCGGCGAGAAGATGATGCGCCGCTCGGTCGTCGTCTCGGTACCCCCGCCGGGGTTCTCGTAGCGCGTCTGCGCGGGCAGCAGCACGACGGTATCCGCCGGGTCCACCAGCATCTGGCTGGTCACATAGATGTCCTGATGCACGCGCAGGGGCAGCTTTTCCAGCGCCTCGCGCACGTATTCTGGCTCCGGCAGCACCTCCAGGAAATTACCGCCGCTGCAATAGAGGGCGTCTAGCTCGCCATCAAAGGCCGCGTCAATCATCGAAACCGCGCGCATGCCTGGCCCTTCAGGCGTATCAAAGCCCCACAGTTTGCTGAAACGCTCCACGTTTTCTGGATTGCTCACCGCCGCGCCGCCCGGAAACGCATCAGGCACCGCGCCCACCTCAGCGCCGCCCTGCACGCCGCTGTGTCCACGAATAGGCACCACGCCGCAGTGTTCCTTGCCCAACCAGCCCTGCGACAGCGCGATATTCACCACCGCCTTGACGTTCTGCACACCAAAGGTATGCTGGGTAATGCCCATGCTCCAGACCAGAATGCCCGTCTTCGCCGCGTGGATCATCTCCGCGAAGTGGCGCATACGTTCGCGGCTGGCCCCGCTGTAGCGTTCCAGCATCTCCCAATCCTGGTCGGCAAGTTCGGCTTTCACCTCATCCCAGCCAACGGTGTGCGCGTCAATAAACTCCTGATTCACCCAGCCCTGCTCAATCAGATATTTGAGCGTGCCATTCAGGAAAGCCACATCGCCGCCGGTGCTGATCTGATAGAACTCGTCCATCAATTTGGTCCCCATCATCGCGCTCTCCGGCACCGAAGGCACCCAGTAGCGCGCCAGCCCAGGCTCTCGATAGGGGTTGATGACAGCCAGCTTTGTACCCTGCTTCCTGGCATAATAGAGATACTTCGTCGTCACCGGCTGGTTGTTGGCAATGTCGCTGCCCACAAAGACGATCAGGTCTGTGCCGATCCAATCCTGGTAGGAGACGGCGGACGCGCCGACGCCAACGGTCTGCTTGAGCGCCACCGAACTGGGCGAATGGCAGACGCGCGCCGCGTTATCAATGTGATTGGTACCCAGGAAACGCGCCGCCTTCTGCGCGACGTAATAGGTCTCGTTGGTCAGGCCGCGCGAAGTCAGATAGAAGGCCAGGCGCTGCGGGTTCACCGCGCGCAGCTTCTCCGCCAGGAGGTTGAGCGCCTCGTCCCAGGAAACACGCTTGAACCCGGCCTCGCCGCGCCGCCGCACCATCGGATAGGGCAGGCGGCCCAGATCGCGCAGTTCCTTGCTGGAGAGCTTCTTCAACCCCTCCAGATCGTTTTCCAACCGCTGCCAGGGCATCGCGCCCATCGTATTCAGCTTCAACAGGTTCAGACGGATGGTGCAGAGATGGATGCCATCCATCGTCCAGTCCTTCATGCCCGTCGTACCCAGGGAGCAGCCATCGCAGCACCCCTTGTTGAGAATGCGCCAGGCATAGAGCGGGTGGTTCTTGTTCTCCCACGCGGTCTTGAAGATTTCCCAAAAATGATGCGGCTTCTTTTCGCCCAGGCCAAAGGGTTTCCAATCGGCCCAAAGTGAGGGGGTAATCAGCTTTGCCATATGCAATACCTCGTGCAACAGCTAGCTCGCGGCGGCCAGGCGGCCATTGGTAGGCCGATCTCTCAGATGCGCGCTGCGCGTTCGTGAGTATGGCGAGCGGCTGCGGGCTAGCCCGGCTATGGCTCCCATTGTTGGGGCCAGAAACATGATGGCAATCAATGAGGAAAAATATCGCAGAACGATATATATCCGTTCTCTAAAGCATACCAGCCGTCTGCCAGGAAGTCAAGAGCAGCGGAGCGCGCGGTTCCACCAAACATGAGGTGTTGGCAAGCGAGACCTGGTACTTGTAGCGCCGCCATCTTGGCGGCTGGACGCTGGCCTGCTGGCCTGGGGGGCGCACGCCACTTGTAGCGCCGCCATCCTGGCGGCCACCGCTGGCCTAAGCGAGCGTTCGCCCTGGCCGGAGCCGCTCGCCACTTGTAGCGCCGTCTTCCAGGCGGCTGGACGCTAGCCTGCTGGTACGGTGGCCTGGAGGGCGCACGCTCGCTTAGGCCAGCGGTGGCCGCCAGGATGGCGGCGCTACAAGTGGCGCCCGCCGCCGAAGGCACGCTTTTAACCGCCAGCCTGGGCTTCATACAGCGTGATAGGCAAGCCTGGCGGCTTGCCTATCATACCCTCCCTCACCGGGATGCCCTGGCAGACCTACACCCACCAGCTCAAGCCATTGGAAAGATTCAACGTAACCGCGAAAGTCAGGTACATCAGCCAGATGCCGGTCAGCAACTGCCAGATGCCGACGAGGCGGCCTCCGCCTGGGTACAGACCAAAGCGCGTGAGTATTTCAGTCAGGTAGATCAGGGTCAGGCCAATGAATACGATGACAACCGGAATGTCGTTTGCAATCAGGAAGACCACGACGCCCAGGATAGACAGCACCGCGAAGGCGATTGCCATCCAACCGTCAGGCAGGGCGCTGGAACGAATGAAGCGCCGATGGCCCATTGCAAACCAGTGAATGCCATACGCGGTGAAGGCCAGCGCCGCCATGTAGAGTGGGGAGGTGCTGGCAGGCGTGCCGTCTTTGGCGATGTCAAAGACGTGGAACCAGGTCAATCCGACGAGTAAGCTGATGCCGGTGACAAACTGCATGAAGCCGGGCATCCAGATTGCCCACATGCCCATCGTCTGGCTGACATCCGGCTTATCCTCTTTGGGATACCCAAAGACGGCCTGGCCGCCCCAGACAAAGTAGCCGGTGCCAAGGCCGAAAAAGCCGATTGCAATCGGAACAAAAGCGGACGCGGGGATAGCTGACATACTAGGTCTCCTCTAAACTTGTTCGAGGCTACGCGCGAATCACCCGGCCCCAGAGGAGAAAGCTGGAGTGGGCTGCCCGGTTGTCTGATGGCGACAGAGCGGCGCTGGTCACGTCAGCCTTCAGGGTGAGCGTTCGCGCATCACAAGCAAACCGAGAGAAAAAGACCGATTGGGGCTGAGGGTAAGCAGCAGGCCAGGCTCGCCTGGGACTATTTCGGATTCCTTCCTGGTCCTTCCTGGACCTCTCTGAACCTTCCTGGACCTGGCGCTTCACCGGACACGCTACAGGGGACACACTACCAGACGCGCTAGAGGGCCGCACTACGAGGGTCGCACTCCGCAACTGCTCCATAACGGATAGCGCGCAGGATATATCGGAACACGATAATATCGGAACACGATAATATCGTAGAGCGATATATCTGCTTAGTGAGGAGTATACCAGACAGCCAACAAGAAGTCAAGGGCGTTATACCAAATCTTGGTATATACTAGAGGTATGTCGAAACGTCTTACGCTTGCTGAACACCTACCGATGGCTGATTTAGAACAGCGCTACCGGAAGGCCTCCGACCCCGTTGCACGCAGTCAGTGGCAGATCCTCTGGTTG
>DATBHW010000057.1 GCA_036557285.1 Ktedonobacterales bacterium | reverse complement strand
GCTCCAGAGCGACTTTGATCGCTGGCTCATCCAGTACAACACCGAACGCCCGCATCAAGGCTATCGCAACTTGGGCAAACGCCCGATTGATACGGTCAACGCTTACTTGCAAACTGTTAGGAAAGAAGCTTAGTAGTACATCCTGTACGACGATTCTCAGATCGTTTTTGATGGCATCTATGTCGCTGCGATGTGCATTGAAGCGGCGGCTATGGGCAGATTGATCTCCAACATCTTTGAGCCTAGATAGCGCTTGTTTTGCATTGCGGCCCAGATTCCAACTAGTTTCACTTAAGGTACAATTGATGAGGTCTCTTAGATAGAGGAAGTCACTACTTGGACCCTTGATCTTAGCCGCAATACTGTTTTGCTCAAAAGCCTCAATAATAAGCGTCTCGATCAGACGGCGAATCATCACAGCGCAGGCATCGTAGCAAGTGTTTTCATATGTCCTATTGATTTGATGGACAACCTTCTCAATATAGCCTCGTGTGCCTTTTACAAGCGAATGGGATATAACCATTTCGCTGCGAGAGGGGATAGCTTCGGCAGGAGGAAGCCATAACTGGCTGGCTTCCTCCTGTATGGCCTTTGCAGCGGCAAGAACAGATTTAGCAAGTTCATGGTTCACTGCTGTTCTCACCTATAGAGATGTTTAGCCATGCTATAAAAGATGTGATCGATCTGTTGCTGCGTGGCATCAGACGGGATATGAATCTCGATGTTGATGTTGAGGGCAGGCTGGAAACGGCCCACTGCATATTTTGCTGGTGATACCACCTCTTCTTCTGTTGAATTACTCTGAAGCACATCCGGCTCCGTAGCTGGTTGTAGCTTTCCTCCCGATTTTGCTCTTAAAATGCTAGTTTTGGGGGCTGTGGTTCTGCTGCGCGATTTTGTCGGAATATGATTGTTATCCTGTTTTGTTGGATCAGCTTCACAGAGCAACAAATAAAAATCTGCCATATCTCGTGCAGCATTCTCTCCAACACCCGTTTCACTTGCAAACCATCTCTCAATAGGGCTTCTCGGCGGGTTGGAGTCTGGAAATGCAGCAGCCAAATCTGGATAGATTTCTTTTCTAATCTCCTCACAAACTGCTGGATATTGATCATCATCACGCCACCTTATAGCGCGCGGAGTAGGTTTGCCATCCTGATCGATTAACCCTAATTTTTTCAAGGGAGGAATTAGGTTTCTTGCAGATGCAACCTGCCTATTTAGTATGAGCGCAAGATAATTTTTTGTTACGCGATCAGGAACGCTCTTTTTGAACTTTCTTCGTAAGTCCCACCAGTTGCTTGTATAAACTATTGGGTAGCTAGTTTTTTTGGTTTCTACTTTTGCTACAGCCATGATGAGAACCGCTCCTTCCCCAACTGATTAGGCTGAGGCAAACCTCTACATGTTTCCGCTAACTTAGGATGAGGTAGCACTGCTCTGAATTTCTTCCTCTGCTCACTTTAGACGCTTTGGGACAAGCCTCTTAAAGCATGAGAGTAGAAAAGTTACCTCATGCTTGTTAGCAGTATATCATTACTCGGTTCGATAGAGGCTATTTCTATGAAACATGTTGATACAAGGAGGTACTTTTAGGGGATAGTAGTTTTTAGAACCCCTCCAGCAGCCCCCTCGCCACCTCGCGCTGATGGGCCTGGTGGGCGTCGTAGCGTGTGAGCCAGTCCTGGGGGATGCGCGCGCGGGCAGCGGGCCAGGTAAGTGGCGGGCCGGGGTTGAGGATGCCGCCGTCGAGGATGTCGGCCAGGAAGCTGGTCATGTCGCCCGCGTCGAGCGTGGCGCGCACGCGGGCTTCGAGATAGCTGAGCGTTTCGAGCAGGATGGGGCTGCCGGTCTGGCGTGTTTCCAGTCGCAGCCCGGCCAGCTTATCGCCGTCGCGCCCGGAGCGCAGGCCCAACTGCTCGATCAGGTTGAGGTTATGTTCGCCCAGCAAGTGCAGGGCGAAGACGCCGCTCTCCAGCAGCAGATGGTGCGTGAAGTTCGCTTTCCAGATGTTGACGAGAATGCGCGGGCGATCACGCAGGATACTGGCGTTGAGGACAGACACGGCGATCTGGCCGTTGGCCTGACCGCCGTGCGCGGTGGTGATGGCGACCAGCGGCGACCAGAAGTGGCCGGTGATCTGTTGGATGCTTTGCTCATCCATGCTGCTGCGCCTGGCTGTTAATCGTGGGTCTTGCCCGTTTTACGTCGAATGAGCGTGAGTACATAGCCATAAAGTCCATCAAAGGGGTCCACCAGTTCTTGCGAGGCTGGGATGGGCGCGCCTGCGCGCAGCAGGGCGCTGATCGACTCCAGAAACGCCACGACGGGCGCGAAGTTGGGATCGGCGGCCATTTCCTGGCTGAAAGCGTCAATCTTGCTCGCCATGCGCTCGCGGCGCTCCACGCCACGTTTCCCCCTCGTGGCGGCAGCGATGACGGTTTGCTCGGCCACGTCGCCCAGCAACTGGCTCAGGTCTTCCGCCTCGGTGTCAAGCGAATAGCCCCCGCTGGGGCGCGGATAGCTTTGCGGCAAATTGGTCAGCGGCGGCATCGGCACAGGAGTATCATCCCTGGCTTGTGGCCTGGAGGCTCTGGAGATCGCCTCGGCGGTTGCCGCGTGGCCGTTTTGCGCTGTTGAATCGGTTTTTGGCCGGGTCGGTTTGTGGGGCGCTGCTGGCTCTGCCGGTGGGATGGATGCGGGTTCAGGTGTGGTTGGCGGCGCAGCCGGCGCGCTGGCCTCTCTCTGCTCTGCGCCGGGCGCAGCCGATTCGGGCGCGCGCTCCGGCATAGGCGCGATAGTCGGCGCGGCAGGCGCCTCACGTGTGGCGGTGGAGGCAAGGACTGGGGGGGCAGGGAGGGCTGCTGGGGATGGTTCGGCGGGCTGATGAATCGCTGTGTCGCTGGCGTCGGCTGCGCTGGCCGGGCTATGGGCATCATCGCGCCTGACACCCGTAAGCAGCAGAACACAAGAAGCGAGCAGGGCCAGCCCGGCGCCGATGGCCTCACTTGCCAGGACACCCGGCCAGGCAGAAAAAAAGATAAATCCAATTACCAGCGCAGCCAGCCCAAGCAAAAGCGTTGCCATCACCAGCCAGAAACGGGTCAACGTGCGCGATCCTTTCACAGTTCCCTCTTCCTTCGTGGATGTGGGATTCCCCGTTTCCTCCCCCTCATCGCGCAGCACCAGACCTGCGCTGCTCGTGTAATTGGGGTCGTGCGGGCCAGGCATAAAATAACCTCCAATGGATTCCAGTGGGTTGATGAAAAGACACTTTCATTCCTATACTAACATGCCCGGTTGAGCAGAACAAGGGCTGCCCTCCCTTTGTCTCCTGGGGGCGCCGCCTTGCCCCTCCCACGCCCCCATTTTTCTGAACACATCTTTGTGCTACAGCTATGCTATAATAGAACGGAATTTCTGTTCGTGAGGTGGCACTATCGCAAAGCTCTCTCCGGCGTTCTATAGGCAGCCCACGCTGGAACTTGCCCGCGCGCTGATCGGTATGACGCTGCTGCGGGCCGCACCGGAGGGTGTCAGCGGCGGCATCATCGTCGAAACCGAGGGGTATCTTTCGGCTATTGACCCGGCGGCGCATGGCTATCTTCGGCCCACGCCGCGCACCAGAATCATGTATGGCCCGCCTGGGTACGCCTACATCTATTTCAGCTATGGCATGCACTGTATGCTCAATATCAGTACGGAACCGGAGGGCGTTGGCGCTGCCGTCCTGATTCGCGCCATCCAGCCCACCGTAGGATTGGAATGGATACGCCAGCGTCGCGGCGAGCGCCTGCCGCTGCGCGACCTGGCGCGCGGGCCGGGGCGTGTCTGCGCTGCGCTGGGCCTGAGCCTGTCCGAAAATGGCGTCTCGCTGACCGACGATAGCCTCTGGCTGGATGACCAGCCGACGCTCGCGCCCGACGTGGTGATCGCCAATTCCACGCGGATTGGTATCAGCGTCGGCACAGACCTGCCCTGGCGCTGGTACCTGGTCGGTTGTCCGTATGTTTCTGGACCGTCCTCTCTAAATACCCCTGGGAATACTCCTGGCCGGGAGGCTGCGCGTGCCGATTCATCTGCTGCCGACTGATGTTGCCGCCAAGATCGCCGCCGGAGAAGTCGTCGAGCGGCCTGCTTCAGTAGTCAAAGAACTGCTGGAGAACGCCATTGACGCCGGAGCCACCAGTATCCGTGTCGATCTGCAAGATGGCGGGCTGCGCCTGATTCGTGTCAGCGACAACGGGCGCGGCATCCACGCCGACGAGTTAGCCCTGGCCCTGGCGCGCCATGCCACCAGCAAAATCCAGGCGCTGGACGATCTGGAGCGCATCCAGACGCTGGGCTTTCGCGGCGAAGCCCTGGCAAGCATCGCTGCTGTCTCGCAATTCACCCTCACCAGCCGCCCGGCAGAGGCCGAGATTGCCGCCGCCATCACCGCCAGCGGCAGCGCAGCGGGCCAGGTCAGCAAGACAGGCGCGCCCGCTGGCACAACCGTTATCGTGCGTGACCTCTTCGCCAGCGTTCCCGCGCGCCTGAAGTTCCTCAAAAGCCGCGCAACCGAAACCGGCCACTGCCTGCACCTGCTGCAACAATACGCGATGGCCTATCCCGAAATCCGCTTCAACGTCTCCAGTGAAGGTCGCCAGGTCTTCAGCGCCTCTGGCGATGGCAAGCTGTTGAGCGCGCTGATCGCCGTCTATGGCCTGGAGATTGCCGATCAGATGATTGAAGCGCAGAGCGAGGAGCGTGAGCCGTCCGACGAGGCCAACCCTCCGCCGCGCGTCTCCGGCTACATCAGCCGCCCAAGCTGCTACAAGTCCAGCCGCCAGTATCTCTCGTTCTTTGTCAACCGGCGCTGGGTGCAGAGCCGCATGCTCAATTTCGCCGTCGAAGAAGCCTATCACTCGCTCCTGTTGGCGGGACGGCATCCCATCGCCGTTCTCAACATTCGGCTGGACCCCGCGCTGCTGGATGTCAACGTTCATCCCGCCAAAACCGAGGTCAAGTTCCTGCGCGAACGCCAGGTCTATGCCACTGTGCAGCGGGCGGTGCGTGCCGCCTTGCTGGAGATCAGCGAAGCGCCGCGCCTGACTGATCGCGCTTTCTCCGCGTCCGCCTGGCCGGACATAGCAGTGCCCATACCGGGCGCTGGCGCGCCTGGCGAACCTGATGTCCCGGCGCGCGAAGCCTGGCCGTCAGCAGAAACTGCCGATGAAGCCAGCCCAGGCGCGCCACCCGCGCAGCCCACCTTCGCGCAAGGGCCGCTCTGGGGGTCGTTCTCTGGAGGCTGGCCTGGAGCAGCGGGCCGCGATCCAGCCAGAACGCCCTGGGAGCGCGGCGAGCGCGCCAGAGGCAGCGCCGCAGGTTTTCATGTCCCCACACCGGGCGCGCACGAGCGGTTTCAGACGACGGGACGCCTTCCGGCCCTGCGTGTGCTGGGCCAGCTTGCTCAGAGTTATGTCGTGACCGAAGGCCCGGATGGGCTGTATCTGATCGATCAACATGCCGCGCATGAGCGCGTGCTGCTGGAAGAGATGATCACTGGCATGCAGGCGCGAGCGGCAACGGTGCAGTTCTTGCTCAGCCCGCTGCCGCTGGAATGCGCGCCCCGCGAGCGCGAGGCCATCGAAGATCGGTTGGAGGCGCTGCGAGCGATTGGCTTTGATCTGGAACCCTTTGGTCCGGCGACACTGCTGGCGCGCGCTGTGCCCGGCCCGCTTGCCAAACAGGCCCGCGCTGGCGCTGACGAACTGCGCGAACTGCTGCTGGAACTGGCGGGCTATCGGGAAACCAGCGGCGGCCACAGCGAGACCTGGGAAGAACATGCCCTGGCAAACGTGGCCTGCAAAGCCGCCATTAAAGCAGGCGACAGCCTCTCGCTTGAAGAGATGCGCGCCTTGATCGGCCAGTTGGAACAGGTGGATGCCCGCTATAGCTGCTGTCATGGCCGCCCTACGATGGTTCATCTCAGCCTGGCGGCGCTGGCTCGCCAGTTTGATCGGCGCTAAGGGCAGACATCTGCCCGACTGGCCCGATCCATGCGCTGCTGGCGCGAATGCGCTCCAACGTGCCGATAGGGGCATTGTTTTTGCTTGCATTTCTGTGCTACTTCATAAAGGTTGGGTTGTAACGATCAAGAGGGCAAAACAGTCAGTATGTAAGGACATCAGTTTTTACCCCCCGCGCTTGTTTGGAAAATGTATGGTTCACGTCCGCGCATTGCGTCCTTCATTTCTGGAGATTTCTTCTATGCAGCTTCTCTCACTGAAAACCGCCATCCAGGGCATCATGGCGCGGGCCGAGCAGCAGAAAAATCTGAACGAGCGCCAGACATTTTATACTCATGCCTGCCTGGCGCTGGCCCTCCTGCTGGAAACCCCCGAGGAATCCGGCCCTGGCTGGCCGAGAGCGGCGCTGGCCCTGCTGCGCCCGCTGGCCGACCTATCATCTGGCCCGCTCGCTGCTACCGAAGCTTTCACCCTCGCCGCCCGCCAGCGGAGCCGCCCGCTGGTGGAAGTAATGGCCCCTATGCCTCTGACCGAGATTCAAGAATACCTGCTGGCGCTTCTGGAACTCCCCGACATCGCAGCGATTGGCTCTCTCAGCGAGATGCAGACGGCCATCGAAGGCGCGATCTCTGTTGGAGCGCCGCGTTATAATCGGGGTGATAGTGCTGGCTGCGCCCGGCTCTATCTTGCTACTGCGCTTACGCTGGTCAATGCGCAGATCAGTCGCGGCTTTCCGGGCCAGGCGCGCGCGCTCGATACCCTGAAAAAAGGGCTGACCGAGGCGCAGATGCTCAGCGATGTGGATGAGCGCGCCTGGGCGCTGCGCCACGCCTTTGATCGCGTGCTGAAGTAGCCACTTTTCGGTTCCACCAATGATCGGGGGTTGCCGCTGGTAGCGCCGCCGTCTCGGCGGCCAGCGTTGGCCTGCTGGCGCCGTGGCTTGGCGGGCGAACGCTCGCCCTGGCGCAGCGTTGGCCGCCGAGACGGCGGCGCTACAGATGGCGAGCCGCCGAGACGGCGGCGGTACACAGGCCGCCGCTTTTTGGTAGAACCCACCAGTATGTGGGGGCTGGCAAAAACGTTGACGGAAGGGTTAAGATAAGGGTCCAGGCTGCCATCTGTTCCCTTATCTTATGCTTGCAAAGGAGCCGCTCTTAATGGATGTCAAACAGGAGATCGCTCAGCGTCACAGTGCCTTGATAGATCTGCGCCGCGACTTTCATCAGCACCCTGAACTGGCGATGGAAGAGACGCGCACCGCTGGCATCGTCGCCGAGCGCCTGCGCGGCAGTGGGCTGGAAGTGCGTACCGGCATCGGCAAAACCGGCGTGGTTGGCGTGCTGCGCGGCGGCCAGCCCGGCAAAACGCTGGCTATCCGCGCCGATATTGACGCGCTGCCGATTCAAGAAGAGAACGATCTGCCCTTCAAGTCCAAAACGCCCGGTAAAATGCACGCCTGCGGCCACGACGGCCATACCGCCATCGGTTTGACTGTCGCCGATATTCTGGCGAGCCGCCGCGACCAGCTACGCGGCAATGTCACCTTCCTCTTCCAGCCCGCAGAGGAGCGCATCGGTGGCGCGCAGCCTATGATCGCTGATGGCGCGCTGAAAAACCCCGATGTTGACGCGGTGATCGGGCTGCACCTGCTGAGCGGCCTCCCCGTCGGGCAGGTAGGCGTGCGCGCCGGAGCCACATTCGCCAGCGCCGACGCTTTCACGCTGCGCGTGCGCGGGCGCGGCGGTCATGGAGCGATGCCCAATCTCTCCGTTGACCCCATCCTGGCTGCTTCGCAGATCGTCGTCGCCCTCCAGTCGCTCGTCAGCCGCGAAGTCTCGCCCTTCAGCCCCACCGCTGTGACCGTCGGCAGTATTCACGGCGGGACCGCCTTTAATATCATCCCCGATGAAGTCGTGCTGGAAGGCACGTTCCGCGCCTACTCCGAAGCGGACCGTACCCATCTGGAGACACGTATCAAAGAGGTTGCTGAAAGCGTGGGCGCGGCTATGCGCGCCTCGGTTGATGTTGAGATGGTACGCGGCTGCCCGCCCTGTGTCAGTGATGCGAACATGGCCCGCCTGGTAGAGCGGGCCGCTGCTGAGACGGTGGGCGCGCACAACATCCGCGACGACCAATTGACCACTGGCAGCGACGATATGGCCCTGTTCCTCGATGCCGTCCCTGGCTGCTATTTCATCGTTGGCGTGCAGAATCAGGCCACTGGCTGCGACGCGCCGCATCACAGTCCACGCTTTAAGATTGACGAGGGTGGTCTGCCTGTCGGCGTTGAGGTCATGGTCCGCGCCGCACTGGACTATTTGCAATGAGCGCACAAGGAAACGCTCGCGTGACGCGAGCAGCCAGAAGGAGCGCAGCGTGCCAGAAGAGTTGAGCGCCAGCGCGCGGCGCTTTCAGGACATCTTGCAGCAGCAGGGGTTCGCGCATCAGGTGGTAGAGTTGCCCGCTTCGACGCGAACGGCGAAAGAGGCGGCGCAGGCCGTAGGATGCCAGCCTGGGCAGATCGTGAAATCGCTGGTCTTCAAGGGCGGCCAGAGTCAGACGCCAGTTCTGGCGCTGGCGAGCGGCCCAAACCGCGTGGATGAGCGGCAGTTGAGCGAACTCGTCGGCGAACCCATCGAGAAAGCTGACGCCGACTTTGTGCGCCAGCACACCGGATTTGCGGTAGGCGGCGTGCCGCCGCTGGGGCATCGTGAGCGAGTCGCCGCGTTCATTGACGAAACGCTCATGCAGTACCCAACGCTGTGGGCTGCCGCCGGAACGCCGCGCGCCGTCTTTCAACTGACGCCAGCCGACTTGCAGGCCATGACTGGCGGGCGCGTGGTGGCGATTACCGAAACGGCAACCCGCTAAGAGCGTCTGCCCTGTATCATCTTCCCTTGTCTTTGGTCTTCGTATGAGCATCTTCGTAAAGGAGCAGCATTTCCATGGATATTAAACAAGAGGTCGCTCAGCGCCACAGCGCCCTGATCGACCTGCGCCGCGACTTTCACCAGCATCCCGAATTAGCCTTCGAGGAGACGCGCACCGCTGGCATCATTGCCGAGCGTCTGCGCGCCAGCGGTTTGGAGGTGCGTGCCGGCATTGCCAAAACCGGCGTGGTCGGCGTGCTGCGCGGCGGCCAGCCCGGCAAGACGCTCGCCATTCGCGCCGACATTGACGCCCTGCCGGTGCAGGAAGAGAACGAGCTGCCCTTCAAGTCCAAAACGCCTGGCAAGATGCACGCCTGCGGCCACGATACTCACGCCGCCATCGCGCTCACGCTCGCTGACCTGCTGGCCGCGCATCGGGACGAACTGCGCGGCAACGTGACCTTTCTCTTCCAGCCAGCCGAAGAGCGGATCAGCGGCGCGCAGCCCATGATCGCCGATGGCGCGCTGAAAAATCCCGACGTGGACGCCGTGATCGGCTTGCACATCGCCAGTCGTTTACCCGTCGGCCAGATCGTGGTACGCAGCGGCGCGGGGCTTGCCAGCGCCGACAGCTTCAATATTCGCGTGTGCGGGCGCGCCGGACATGGCGCGATGCCGCACCTGTCGGTTGATCCTATTCTGGCCGCTTCCGAGATTATCGTCGCCCTTCAGTCGCTCGTCAGCCGCGAAGTGTCGCCATTCCAGCCAGCCGTCATCACCATCGGCAGTTTTCACGGCGGCACTGCCCGCAACGTGATCGCCGATGAAGTCGTGCTGGAAGGCACGTTCCGCACCTTCGACGAGGAGGTGCGTACCCATCTGACCAGACGCATCGAGGAACTGGCCCGGCAGGTCGCGGCGAGTGTGCGCGCCACCGCCAGCTTCGAGCTTCTTGAGGGCTGCCCGCCGTGTGTCAGCGACGAAGAGATGTGCCATCTGGTGCGGCGCGCCGCTGCTGAGACGGTTGGCGCACAGAACACGCTTGATCAGGTGATCGCCAGCGCCAGCGACGACATGGCCTATTTCCTAAACGCCGTCCCCGGCTGCTATTTCTCGCTGGGAGCGCAGGACAGCGCCTATGAAGACTCGCCGCATCACAGCCCGCGCTTCAGAATTGATGAAGCCGGAATGCCTCTTGGCGTCGAGGTCATGGCGCGCGCCGCGCTGGAATACCTGGGATAACAGGCGTCACGCCCTGGTCTTGCTGAAAGGGGCGGCCATACGGGCGGTTTTGTGGTACTCTGATAGCGGCAGTGTCCCTTGAGCGTCTTGTCATACAAGGAGGCGGATTTATGGCGTATCAGGAAGGTATCCCCCTTGGCTGGATTATTGACACAGCTATCCCCCCGGAGAAGATCGCCCCGATTGCCGCTCTCGCTGAAGAACTGGGCTACGCTGAAATCCTGGTAGCCGAAGATTATTTCTGCGGCGGTGGCTTCTCGGTGGCGCTGGCTGCCCTCAACGCAACCAAACGGATTCCCGTCGGCCTTGGCATTGTCTCGGCGCTCTCGCGCCATCCGGCGGTGCTGGCGATGGAGATTGCGGCAGTGTCCCGGCTCTTTCCAGGGCGTTTTCGCCCTGGCATCAGCCTGGGTCTGCCCATGTGGGTGCATCAGATGGGCTATAACCCCGCTGCCCCGGCCACAGTGGTGCGCGAATGCCTCACCAGCGTGCGCGCCTTGCTTTCTGGCGAGGAACTGACTGCCACCGGGCAATATTTCTCGTCCTCGGCGATCAAACTCGCCCATCCTCCCAGGGAAGAAGTCCCGCTCTATCTTGGGGTTTCCGGCCCCAAATTGCTGCGTGTCTCCGGCAAATACGCCGAAGGCACCCTGCTCAACCTCACGGCGACGCCCGCGTTTGTTGCGTGGGCGCGCCAGCAAGTAGCTCTTGGGATGAAGAGCGCCGGACGGACTAATGCTCATCGCTTCCCGGTGATCACCCTCTATTCGGTGGGCAGCGATGGCGCGAAGGCGAAGGAAGCCACGCGCGGCTTTTTGTCTTTCGTCCTCGCGGCGCTGGGTCCAACTGCTATCACCGATCTCTATGGGATCAGCGAGCAACTGGCCGATATGATCGCGCGTGGTGGGCCAGGCGTCGTTGCCCGTGAGATGCCCCAGGCATGGATTGAGGACATGACTATTTCGGGAACGCCCGAGGAGTGTGTCGCAAAGATGCGCGCCTTTCTGAACGCGGGCGCTGACGCGCTGCTGCTTTTCCCGCTGGGACCAGAGGACATGGCGCGCTTCACCGCTGCCGAGGTGTTTCCGCTGCTCCAGGCATAACGGCAGAGCCGGTTGCATGCGAGCGGCCACTTGCAGCGCCGCCTTCCAGGCGGCTAACCGTTGGCTGTCTGGAAGGCGGCGCTACAGGGAGTGTTCAGCCGGAGTGGGTATTCGTCCATACAGATAGGTCTTGAAAGGGAGCGTGCATGTCACAAAAGGTCGTCATCACTGAGGGCAAAAGCCCGAATATCATCTTGCGCTTTCTCTGGTTCCTGCTGATCGGCTGGTGGGTCGGTTATGCTGTCGTCACCGTCGCCTTTTTTCTGGAAGCCATCATTATCGGCATTCCGCTGGCGCTCTATCTCTTTGACTGGCTCCCGGCGATCATGACGCTCAAAGCGCGCAGGCGCACAGTGGAGGTCTACGAGGATGCCAGAGGCCGGATTCAGCACCGCGCACACGGCCCGCAGCAGTACAACCTTCTGCTGCGCATCATCTACTTTTTGCTGGTCGGCTGGTGGCTCAGCGGCATCTGGATTACCGCCGCCTTCGCCTGCGCCGCGACGATCATCGGCACGCCCGTTGCCTTCTGGATGGTGGACCGCGTACCCTTCATCGGCTCGCTCGCCAGAGTCTAAAGACAGCTAGCGGCGGAGGTTATAGAACGCCTCCATCCCGGCATAGCGGGCGGCGCGGCCAAGCTCCTGCTCAATCGCCAGCAGACGATTGTATTTCGCCACGCGCTCGCTGCGCGCGGGCGCGCCGGCCTTGATCTGCCCGGTATTGGTTGCCACGACCAGATCGGCAATCGTCATGTCTTCTGTCTCGCCGGAGCGATGCGAAACCACCGCCGTGTAGCGCGCTCGCTTTGCCATCTCAATCGCCGCCAGCGTCTCGGTGAGTGTGCCAATCTGATTGAGCTTGATGAGAATGGAGTTGCAGACGCCCTCGCGGATACCGCGCCCCAGGCGCTCCGGGTTGGTGACGAACAGGTCATCGCCCATAATCTGAATCTTGCCGCCCAGCCGCTGCGTCAGCAGCGCGAAGCCTTCCCAATCATCCTCGGCCAGCCCATCCTCTATGCTGATAATCGGATATTCCGCGACCCACTTTTCATAGAGATCGATCAGTTCGCTGGCGCTGAGCGTGCGCCCCTCGCGCGCCAGCACATATTTGCCGTTGTCGTATAGCTCGCTGGCTGCCGGGTCCATCCCCATATGTATGTCTGTGCCGGGCTTGTAGCCCGCCGCCTCAATCGCTCGCAGAATCACTTCCAGCGCCTCGCGGTTGGACCCCAGCGACGGCGCGAAGCCGCCCTCGTCGCCGACATTGGTATTCAGCTTGCGATCATGCAGCACCTGCTTCAGCGCGTGATAGACCTCCGCGCACATGCGCACCGCTTCGCTCATCGAGGTCGCGCCCGTTGGCAGGATCATAAACTCTTGCAGATCGGTGGAGTTTTCGGCGTGCTTGCCACCGTTGAGGATATTCATCATCGGCACCGGCAGCGTAGCCGCGCTGACGCCGCCCAGGTAGCGATAGAGCGGCAGGTCCAGCGCCGCCGCCGCCGCCTTGGAGATTGCCAGCGACGCGCCCAGGATGGCGTTCGCGCCCAGGCTCTCTTTGTTCAGCGTGCCATCCAGTTCCAGCAGCGTCTCATCCAGCGCCACCTGATTCAGCGCGTCCAGGCCCGTGACAGCATCGTTAATCGCCTCGTTGACATTCTTGACCGCCTTCAGCACGCCTTTGCCGCCGTAGCGGCTCTTGTCGCCGTCGCGCAGTTCCACGGCCTCGTATGCGCCTGTGGACGCGCCCGAAGGGACGCCAGCTATGCCCACCGCGCCGCCCAACAGCGTCACCATAACCTCAACCGTCGGATTGCCGCGCGAGTCCAGAATCTCGCGGGCCACTATATCTTGAATGACCGTCTCATCGCTCACGCTCATGTGCTTCCCTTCTTTTCCTGCTGCGGCGACAGGTGCAGTTTAGATGCTTCGGGAGCATTATATGGAGCGGCGCGCAGCGGTGTCAAACTCCGGCGTCGCCAGGGCTATCACTCAATGCGCTCGACCAGCCCTGCGCCGCCTGCCCCCAACACTGTGGCGGCAGACCGCTCTGCCGCCGATACGTGACCGGCTGCGGCTGTGGTTAGAGGCCGATCAGGTGAAAGAGCAAATAGATCACGGCGGCCAGTACGGCGGTGATTGGTCCGGTCAGAAGCCAGGCAAAGACCATGTTGCCCGCCACGCCCCAGCGCACCGCTGAGAGGCGCTGGCGCGCGCCCACGCCCATGATCGATCCGGCGATGGTGTGCGTCGTGCTGACGGGCAGCCCCAACTTTGTGGCTAGGATAATTACCAGGGCTGACGAACTTTCGGCGGCGAAGCCGTCCAGTGGGCGCAGCTTGACCATGTGCATGCCCATTGTTTTGATGATGCGCCAGCCACCAAAGCTGGTGCCAAGGGCCATTGCAGTGGCGCTGAGGATAATCACCCAATCCGGTACGCTGAACTTGGTCGGCGTTGTGCCAAACTGATAGGCCAGGACGGCGGCGGTAATCACACCCATCGTCTTCTGCGCGTCGTTGGAGCCGTGACTGAAAGCCACAAAGGCGGCGCTGACCCGCTGGAGCCAGCGGCTGGCAGTGGTGACTTGCGCGGGCGCAAAGCCACGAAAGAGCCAGAGCAGCGCCAGGCCCAGTATGTAGGCAATGAGAAAGCCAACAATAGGGGAGAGGACCAGCGACAGCACGATTTTGAGAATGCCACCAGCATTTAAGACGCTGAAGCTCCCTGCTGACCCCGCGACTGTCGCGCCGATGATGCCGCCGATCAGCGCGTGCGATGAACTGCTCGGCAGGCCATAATACCAGGTGAAGAGGTTCCAACTGATGGCCGCCAGCAGCGCCGAC
Organism: Ktedonobacterales bacterium; assembly: GCA_036557285.1. Lineage (NCBI taxonomy): Bacteria > Bacillati > Chloroflexota > Ktedonobacteria > Ktedonobacterales > Ktedonobacterales bacterium. Next base: position 81,678 of record DATBHW010000057.1, on the reverse strand, counting down.
ATCACGACCACCGAAGTCAGGGCGGTTGTCTGAGCGACATCGCTGCCAATGGTTTTGGCGACGTTGGTACTGATGAACGCGCCAACAAAGTTAAGGATGGCGGCCATGAGGATGGCAACGCGCGGCGAAAGTACGCGGGTGGAAATGCTGGTGGCGATGGCATTGGCGGTATCGTGAAAACCGTTGGTAAAGTCGAACGCGAGGGCCACGATGATCGTCAGGATTAAGAAGATCAGCGCGCCCGTACTGTGTGGGGCCAGCATCTTAGACTCCCCTAAGCATTCTTCAACAGCACTCCTTGAAGCACATCTCCGACATCTTCGCACAGGTCGGTGGCCTGTTCGAGATAGTCGTAGACTTGCTTCCACTTAATCATCAGCACCGGGTCGGCTTGCCGGAACAGGCTGCTCATGGCCCCGCGATAGACCTGATCGGCCAGGTTCTCGATCCGGTTGATCTCGACAACCGCCTCGCGGATTTGCGCAGCCTGCTTGCGATGGCGCAGCGCCAGAATCGCTTTTTCGACCTGCTGGCTGGCTTGCAGAATCAGCCCGCCCAGTTCAATCGCCGCTGGAGTTGGCTCGTCAATGTCGTAGAGTTGGAAGGCGTCGGCGCTGGCTTCGATAAAGTCGAGCACATCGTCGAGCGCGTGGGCAATGGCGGCAATATCTTCGCGGTCCAGCGGGGTAACAAAGGTGCGGTTCAGTTGCTCGAAGATTTCATGGGTGAGGGCATCGCCCTCGTGTTCCGCTGCCTGAATCAACTTGACTTTGGTGGCAACCTCGCTAAAATGGTTCAGCAGGTCGTTGAGAAGCTCAGCGCCGCGCAAGACGTTGGCTGCCGCCTGCTCAAAGAGGCGGTAGAACTTATCCTCACGCGGGATAAGAATTGACATAACCAAACATTCTCCCTCCGATGGCCCCTGGCATCGAATCCCCTTCTCATCGCGTATGGCATCAAAAACGCCAGCAGGCGCCTCGCTCTGTTCAGCGGCTCTACTCGCGTAAAAGGTTCTGTGGCATTCCAGACAATACTATACCCTGCTCTGCGGGTCTCTCGCAAGAGAAGGCACACGGGCACTCGTGCTATAATACTGGAGGTGTGCGCCCCGCGTTTGTGCAGCGGCGCTGCCTGCCAGCGTCGCGCTTTCGCATGGCTTCATCTGAGCTATTCTCGTGTTCACTACTGTTCAAAGGAGAACAACCGCTATGGCTACGACAGCCACAGAAATGCAAACCTATAAAAACTATATCGGCGGGGAATGGCGCGAGTCCGTCTCCGGCGAGACCTTTCTGGACACCAATCCGGCCCACCCTGACGAGGTAATTGGCCGTTTCCAAAAATCAAACGCTGCCGATGTGGACGCGGCGCTTCAAGCCGCTGAGGCGGCGCTGCCCGCCTGGCGTACCCTGCCCGCCCCGGCGCGCGGCGAAATCATCCTGCGGGCGGCGCTGTTGCTGGAGCAGCGCATGGAAGACCTGGCCCGCCTGATGACCCGCGAGATGGGCAAGGTCTTGAAAGAGACGCGCGGCGATGTGCAGACGGCTGTAGACTTTGGCAAGTATGTCGCGGGCGAGGGCCGCCGCGCCGAAGGTGAAACCGTTCCCTCTGCGCTGCCCGATAAAATCTGTCTGACCATCCGTCAGCCGCTGGGGGTCGTCGGCATTATTACCCCCTGGAACTTCCCGATGGCGATTCCGGCGTGGAAGACGTTCCCCGCGCTGGTGGCTGGAAATACCGTCGTGCTGAAGCCCGCCAGTGATACGCCGCTGCTGGCGGTCAAGCTGGTGGAGGCGCTGAAAGATGCCGGGCTGCCCCCTGGTGTGCTGAATCTGGTGACTGGCCCCGGCGGCACGCTGGGCGACGCGCTGGTGACGGATCATCGCGTGGCGATGATCTCGCTGACTGGCTCAACCGAGGTGGGTAGGCGCGTGGCCGAACTCTGCGGGCGCGATCTGCGGCGGTGCAGCCTGGAACTCGGCGGGAAGAACGCGATCATCATTCTGGACGATGCGAATCTGGATGAAGCTGTGGCGGGCGTGGCCTGGGCGGCTTTTGGCACGACGGGCCAGCGTTGTACGGCGACCAGCCGTGTGATTATCCAGCGCGGCGCGCTGAAAGCGTTTAACGAGCGCATCGTGGCAGCGGCGGAAAGGCTGCGCGTGGGCGATGGACTGGAGCCGGAGACAGAGATGGGGCCGCTCGTGAATACGGGACGGGTGCGCGCGGTGCATGAGTATATCGAAATCGGCCAGCGAGAGGGCGCGAAGCTGCTGACTGGCGGCCAGCCCTACAGCGATGGCCCGCTGGCGGCTGGCGCGTTCTACGCGCCGACGGTCTTTAGCGAGGTGACGCCGGAGATGCGCATCGCCCGCGAAGAGATTTTTGGCCCGGTGCTGTCGGTGATTCCGGTGGAGAGCTACGAGGAGGCTATTCAGGTTGCCAACTCCACCGAGTACGGGCTGTCCTGCGCGCTCTATACGGAGGATATGCGCAAAGTCTTCCGGGCGATGCGCGATATTCAGTCGGGATTGATCTACTTCAATGCCCCCACGACGGGCGCGGAGCCGCACCTGCCCTTTGGCGGCGTGAAGAGCAGCGGCAACGGCCACCGCGAGCTTGGCCCCGGCGCTGTCGAGGAGTTCAGCGAGGTCAAGACGGTCTTCGTCTCATACCCGCCCAAGCGAAGCTGATCGCTCATTTCTTGTAGTAAAGCTGCGAGAGCAGGAAGAGCAAGATGCCCAGCCCCAGCAGAAACATCACCGCGCCAGGCAGCAGCAGGGCGTGTCCTGGGGCGATGGTGTCGAGGGCATTGCGCCCGGCGATGATTGTCTGAGCAAAGGCGTCGGTCTTCGCTTTGGGGCCGGGCAGCGCCGCGCTGCTGACTGTGTTCTGGAACTGCTGCGACAGCTTGCTATAGAGCGAGTTTTGCAGCGTATCGGCGATCAGCAGGCCGGTCCCGGCGGCGGTCAGCGCCGCGCCAAAGACGGCTGCGCCGCTTGCCAGCTCGGGAAGAAACAAGCCTTTGCGCAGGCCCATCAGCAGCACCGCCAGCACAGTCAGGCCAATGGCGGCGAAGATCAGGCTGAAGAGCAGCGACGAGACGACCATCCAGACGGGCAGCCCTTTTGACAGACCCAGCGGCGTCAGATTTTTGGCGGAAAGCTTGTTGAACCAGCCGATCAGGGGCAGTACGACGGTCAGGGCAAGCAGGATGACGCTGGCTCCGAAGGCGATGGCAAACTCCAGATTGGCGCGCGGGCCAATGGACCGCCTGCTCACGTCTTCTTCCAGGTCGGCGGTGCGCGGAATGAGTCGGTCAAGCAGCGGCAGGACTACCCCCAGGCCCTCAAAAGAGGCAATGGCCGCCGCCATCCAGAGCAGAATCAGGACAACCACCGCAATGACCAGGAGAACATAAAGGATGCCCAGGACCAGATTGGTGGGCGTGAAGAGGCTGAGCAGGAAGCTCAGCGTCGCCCCAACGATAAACAGCGCCAGCGCCTGAATGGCGTGGAAGCGCGCGAAACGATGGGGCGTCGGGCTGAAGAGAATGATCGCGGGCGCAATCGGCGGGACCAGATAGCACAGGCCCGCCAGCACATGCGCGTAGGTGCGCGGCCCGCTGGGGCGAACAGGGCGTGAACTGGCGACGGTGGTTGCGTCGGCATCCGCTGGCCCTCCTGGCGCGGGCGTTCTGCCGGGGATGGCCCCCGATATTTTGGAACTGCCGCCGCGTCGGATTCTGCTGGCCCGCGTTGCCGAAAAGAGCGACGGAGATCCGGTGGCGTCGGAAGATGTATCCTGATCTGCCGCAGTGGTGTCGGCATCGTCCGGCGTTGGTGGTTCTTTCTGCATCGCGTGTCCCCTTGTTTCTGTTGGCTGCGCCTTTCCCTAGACGCAAAGACCTGCCTCACTCTAGCAAAGTTTGGCAGGTCTTGCAAGCGTCCCAGGACTCCTGGGGGATAGGTCATCCGATGCCCATGATGTTAAAGCCGGCGTCCACGAAATGGACGCCGCCCGTGATGTTGCGCGCCGCCGGGCTGCACAGGAAGAGGGCCAGCGCGCCGACATCGGATTGATCAATATTGCGATGCAGGGGCGCGGTTTCCTCCTGATGGGAGAGCATGTCGGTGAAGCCCTTGACACCGCGCGCCGCCAGCGTGCTGATTGGCCCGGCGGAAATGGCGTTGACGCGAATATTTTGCGGGCCAAGCTCATAGGCCAGATAGCGCGTGTTGCACTCCAGGGCAGCTTTGGCGACGGCCATCACGTTATACTTGGGGAAGACGCGCCCGCTCGCCATATAGGTGAGACAGACGACGCTGCCGCCGCCGCGCTTTGCCATCAGCGGCTCGGCGCGTCTGGTCATGGCAATGAGCGAGTAGGCGCTGATGTCCAGCGTGTTCTTGAAGCCCTCGCGGCTGGTGTCTATGAAGCGCCCTTCCAGTTCGGCGGGGGGCGCAAAGGCAACGCTGTGAATGAGGATGTCCAGCCCGCCGAAGGCTTCATCGGTCTCACTGAAGGCGCGATCCAGTTCCTCGTCGGATTGCACATCGCATTCAATCAAGAGCGGATTGTTGGGGATGGTTTCAACCAGTTCGCGGACCATCTTCTCCATGCGGGTCTGGTAGGTAAATGCCAGGCGCGCTCCGGCGTCGGCGAGCGCCTGGGCGATGCCCCAGCCGATGCTGCGTTTATTTGCCACGCCAGAAACCAGCGCGGTCTTGCCTTCCAGTAGTGTCATGTCGTTTCCTCCTGGCGCCGATGCTGTGTTATGTAGGTGGGGTGTCTGGCCTATTGTAGCATGACTGAGGGCGAAGGTCTAGCAGGGCAAGCAGCGTCCACCTGTAGCGCCGCTGTCCTGGCGGCCACCGCTGCGCCAGCGCGCACCCTCCCCTTCCACGCCAACGCTCCTCCTGTACGGGTGGGGAGGCCACTTGTAGCGCCGCCTTCCAGGCGGCCAACGCTTCGCCAGGGAGCGCGTTCGCCCTTCAAGCCGCTGTACCAGCAGGCCAGCGTTGAGCCGCCTGGAAGGCGGCGCTACAGGCCCAGACGCCGCGCCGACGCGAGTGGGGAGTCCGCGTCGGCGGACTTGGCGGCGTAGCCTCCGTCCCCTGCTGGCAATTAGCCCTATTTGAGATGCAGCAGTTCCGGGTGGGTCAAGGCCACCACCGCCAGGCCAATGACCACCAGGACGACGCTGGCGGAAACCAGGGCAAACCAGCGGGCGCGTCGCCGCCGACGTTTGCGGGTGATGCGCCGCGCGCGCGGGGATGATGGGGCAGACGCGCGCCCCTCCATTGGGGCTGCCACCACCTGCGACCAGAACGGCTCGGCTCTGGCTTTCTTGCGTTCAGCCTCCTCTGGCGAAACAGCCGAGGCCAGCATGAAGCTGGCGCCGATCCCTTCGCGGTCTCGCGTGGGCAGCGGCGCAATGTCGGCGACATCGTTCAGGAAGCGGGCAACCCGGTCCTCGGCAGGAGGCATCCAGTCCAGGTCGGCCAGGGGGGTTTCGGAGGCAGGCGGCTGTGGATCGCTTTGTGGTTGCGCTGCTGGTTCTGGCGGGGCGACAGGCACTGGCGGTTCGGGCGCCTGGGGCGCTGAGGGCGCGTCCGGTCTTTTGGGCGCTTCGGCGACGCGGGGCTGTGTCGGCTGCTCATCGGTGTCCGGCGTCAGAGTGGCGGCTCCCGCCTCTTCTTGTCGGGGAGTCTTGGAGGGGCTGGCTGTGGCTCCGGCGTCTGGCGCGCCGCTTTGCAGCGTCTCTTGAGGCGACGATTCCGCCGACTCGGTTCTGGTGTCCTCTCCGGCTGCTGTCATATTCTCTTGCTCCAGATAAGCCTTATCGGAAGCTGCCCGCTCTTTTTCGGTGCTCACTGCGGCGCTGGCAACGGATCGCCTTGATTTGGGTGCATGCTGCCCAGTTGGATGTTTTCGACGCGCCCCCACGAAAGACCCTCCTCACATTTCAGAAAGCTAGTACTGGTCTGATGGATGACAGAGCTTGTGTCCAATAGTTATGAAGCTCTCTTTGATCATACCATAGCTGGACCGTTCATACCAAAAATACCAAAGACACGGGCGTCTGGATGAATCAGCACCCAGGCGACTGTGACTTCAGGCTTGATAGAGATCAGCAAGAGCGGGACCAAAGAGATGCATATGAGGCGGGAGCCTTTACCCACTGCACCCCTGGGCGTTCACTTGCTGCGGAACGATAAAGCCGTTGATATGGGCGAATACGCTGTTACCAACCGTTTGATTGTATTCGGTTTGCCAGGCGCCAAGGTTGCTGGCAACGGTGCTGTTGACCGCCGACAGGTTACAGGCCACCACGCGCACAGCAGAAGAGTTGAGCGCGCCGCCCCAGAAGAAGAGAAACAGGACCAGCAAAACCCAGGCTTTCGCGCCGCCGACGACAGCGCCCAGCAAAGCGTCGGTCTCCCCCACGATTTTGACACGCTTGCGCATCCCTTTGCGCAGCGCGCTGCCCACAATATGCACCGCGATGACGGCGATGAAAAAGACGATGGCGTACATATAGGTTAGCGAGATATTCGTGGCGGCGGCGACTCGTGGGGCAAGGAAATAGGCGGCGGCGATGCCCAACGGGATGCTGAGCAGGTTGAACAGGCCAACCAGCAGACCACTGCGCCAGCCATGCCAGATGCTGATGAACAGCACCACAGCGGCCACAAGGTCTAACCAGTGAGCGGTGAGTAGAGACATACTTCCCCCTTTTTCTAGCAACGGGCGCGCAGCGCGTTTTGTGGCATCGGCTTGCTGAAGCGGCCCGGCTGCCCGCCTTCTGGCTCCATTGTACCTGAACGATTCAAGGGGGAGGTGGGCTACATATTACACAGGAAGTGTGACCTTCTTCACATCGCTGGGGGAGCGCCCAATACTCCTTCGCCTGCTAGTACCCTAAAGCCGGGTCTACGATGTGTAAAAGTGGCTCCCCGGCGCGGTAGCGGCGCAGATTGTCGGCGAAGATGTCGGTGAGACGGGCGCTGTACTGGTCGGTCAGCCCCGACATATGCGGCGTCAGGATCACATTGGGCATATCCCAGAGCGGGCTGGCCTGGGAGAGCGGTTCTTCGACGGTCACATCCAGCCCGGCGCCCGCGATCCAGCCGCTTTCGAGTGCGCGAATGAGCGCCTGTTCATCAACCACACGCCCACGCGAAATGTTGACGAGGTAGGCGTTGGGGCGCATCGCCAGCAGTTCATGTTCACCGATCATCCGCTCGGTTTCCGGCGTCAGGGGGACGGCCAGGACGACATAATCGCAAGCGCCGAGCAAGGTACGCAGGCGATTGGGGGGATAGAGTTCATCAACATCCGGGTCGCTGGCTTCGCCCGTAGCCGAGCGGCGCAGCCCCAGCACGCGCATGCCAAAGGCCCGCCCAAGCTGGGCAATGCGGCGGCCAATGCCGCCCAGGCCGATGACTCCCAGCGTCTTGCCGAAAAGCTCGCTTCCGGCCAGGGCGTTCCAGCGGCGGCCAATGGCCCAGTCGCGCTGCTCTTGCAGCAGAACCATTTGCGGGAAGTGATGGGCGAACATCAGCATGCTGGCAAAGACATATTCGCTGATGGGGATCGCGTGAATGCCCGCGACGGAGGTGACGACAACAGGACTTCCCTTGCGCAGCAGGCCGGTGCGTTGAAGGTTATCAACGCCTGCGCCGGGGAACTGAAACCAGCGCAGGTGGGGCGCGCGCTCCAGAATATCGTCGGGAACCTGAAAGGCAGAGACGACTTCGGCCCTGGCGAGCGTGCGGTCAAACTCATCGCGGTCGGGGGTAAAGATCACCTGCCCCGGCCCGGCAGCCTCGCGGATACGCTCAAGGTCGGCGGGGTCGAAGCGAAAATTGGTGAGAACCAGGGGCGCGTCGCTCATAGCTCATGTGCCTCCAACGTCCAGGATAGCAAGCAGCGCAAGGTTGGGGTTGAGGGTTCCAGGCGCTGTAGACGGTTTCTTAGTATTATAGACTTATAGAATAGGAGCAACGCATGCCTGTTGTCAAGTTGCGCCAGCAGGGCAAACAATGTTATACTTTCGTGCGATGTGCGCTGAACAGGCGCGATGAGCCGGGCGATTGCGCTTGCCAGAGATGATCGCGGGCGCCGCCAGCGAAGCGCGGCGTCCGCGCGAGCGATAGAAGGAAAGAGACAGAGGAAAACGCGCCATGAAAGTGATTTTGTTGAAAGATGTGACGGGACTGGGCCAGACCGGCGACGTGAAAGACGTGGCGGAAGGCTATGCCCGCAACTACCTGCTGCGCCAGGGTCTGGTGGCGGCTGCCACGCCAGCGGCGCTGGGCAATCTGAAGCAGCACATTGCTGCGGAACGACGCAAACAGGAGAAGATTGAGGCGGAACAGCAGGCGCTGTCTGCGCAGCTAAGCGACATTACCATCACCTTCCGCGCCCGCGCGGGCAAGGGTGGCCGCCTGTATGGCTCGATTACCAACCAGGATATTGCCGAGGCTATCCGCGCGCAGAACGGCCTCTCCATTGATCGCCGGTCCATTGAACTGCCTGAGCCGCTGCGCGCGGTGGGGACATATGAGGTGCCGGTACATGTTGCCAGGGGCAAGGAGCCAAAGCTGACGGTGGTTATCGAGTCCACCGAGCCTGTGGAGGCGGAAGCCGAAGCCGAGGCATAGCGCCTGAGATGAACCTTATCGGGAAGGAGCAGCGCACCGTAAGGCTACGGTGCGCTGCTCCTTCCCGATAACCTGCGCATTTGTTCTGCCAAAAGAGCCTGAGCCTCTTGACAGGAAGGGAGTCTATTCGCTATACTGGAATAGAACAAATATTCTATGACGGCCTGGGGGGCCGCTGGAACCTCTACTGCGCAAGGAAAGGTTTGCTTATGATGAAGCTGGGTTTGCTCTGGTTTGACGACGATTCCAAGCGGGCGGTGGTAGAAAAGCTGAACGAGGCGGCGGAACGCTATGCGGAGCGTTTTGGGGCGCCGCCAACGCTGGCGCATCTGAATCCGACGCAGGCGGAAGGGCTGGCGCATCGGCGGATGCGGGTCTGCGGCGATCCGGGGTTGCGGCGCAATTACTTTCTCGTTGGGGTTGATGAGGCGGAAGCGCCCGCTGAGCAGCGAGCCGCTGCCAGCCCTGGTGCTGTTGCCGCGCCAGAGGATGAGGCGCAGCCTCGCCGTCGTCGTCGCGCGGCGCGCGCTCGCGCGGTCCCATCTCTGGCGGAGGTGAGCAATCGGCATCCGCGCGCGCGTCGGCGCGTCTCCTGATCTTCGCTAACGCTTTGGACGTACCAGGGCCACGCTTGCCAGGCCATAATTGAGCATGGCGAGGTCATAGTGGCCCTGGGCGTTATAGATGGCCGCCAGGTAGTTATAGGTGGTCGCCAGGCCACCAGCGTTGTTGAGGCGCTGCCAGATCGCCAGGGCGGCGCGGTGTTCTTCTAAAGCGTCATCATACTGGCCCTGATGGTATCGCGCCGCGCCCAGGTTGCTGTGGGTCAGGGCGATGGCGACCTGATCGTTCCCTTCCCGATAGAGCGGCAAAGCTTGCTGGAACCGGCTGATGGCCTGGTCATAGTTTCCCTCGCGGTAATATGCCTCGCCAAGCTTGCTATAGACGGCAGCAGTGCCGGACGAATCGCCCTGTTGCTGAAAGAGGTCCAACGCCCGCTCATAGGATGCAACTGCGCTGGCGTGATTTTTGAGGTCGCTCTGAATCTGGCCCATGCGCAGATGAGCGGCTGCCAGGGCTACCTCGTCTTTCAACTCTTCGGCCAGTTCCAGCGCCCGCTGGTTATGTTCCAACGCGTCCTGGGGGTGGCCGGCCTCCAGCAGTGCTACCGCCAGGCTGATATGACTGGCGAGGGTGCCCGCTTTGTCGCCGCGCTCCTGGCTTTCGGCCAGCGCCCGCTGCAACATCCGAATGGCAATATCATTTTGCTGCTCTGGCGACTCTCCCCCGCTGCCTGATCCCGACGACGAGTACGGGTCGCGCGGGCCGCGTGGGCCTTGAGAGCCAGCCCCACCACCTCCGCCGCCTCGTCGTCCACGCCGTCCGCCAGCGCCACCAGAACCGGATTGAAACTGGGAGGCAGACATGGCTGATTATTCCTTCCTCGGTTAACCGCTCCCCACGCCTTGCGGTTGGGGATTCCTCTATGCTATAGAGTGTAACATTGCTGCTGGTGGGATGCAACACAAACAGCGAATCCCCACAAAGTCCTGGTGAGGACACCCCTGGCTTGGGAAGCGTTGGGAGGTATGTTATACTGGTCCAAATCCGCGAAGGCAACGTTTCCGGCAGGCTAGAGCCATGCCGTTACATGGGGGAATGAATGGCTATGGGGAATCCCTCACACAGCTACCCAGCGCCCGGCGCGCCGCGCGCGGCGGCAGGCGCACATCAAACGCTGATCGTCGCTTTTGAGCGCGATGAATCGCTGGCCGGGCTGCTGCTGGGCCAGTTGCGCTCGCAAGGCTATGAGGGTCGGTCTGCCCGGACGCCTGTCGAAGTGTTTGATCTGATTGCCCGCTATCCAGTCAGATTAGCCCTGGTAAATCTGGGCCAGGCGGCCACGAGTCGGCGTGAGTTCTGGGTAGCCCTGGATGCGCAGCGATTTGGGCGTGGTGTGCAGGTGATTACCTATCGCTATATTGTGCCTGGCATCGAGCCTGATGTGACTGATGGGAGCGGACGCCCTGATGTGGAGGTGCGCGGCCCCCAGGGCATCAGCGCGCTGGTTGAGGCGGTGCGTCTGAAGGTGCCTCCTCCGCCGCGCCAGCCACCAGATTCAGGCTTTTTGCGCGCTCCGGGGCCGTCAGCAAACAGCCACCCTGCGCCAGCGGTCCAGCAGCGCGTTCCCTCGATACCGCTGCCTGTGAATCCGCCGGAGTACGCGGCGCGCCAGCAGCCCATCGCGGGGGTATTGAATCTCAGCGGGGGCATACAGCCTGGGCAGCCGCCTGAGTTTCTGCCTTTATCTGGCAGCCCTGGCGCATCGGCCATGAACCCTGCTCATGGGGGCTGGGCGCAAGAAATGAATAGAATGCCTCCGATGCCAGGCGCGGGCCAGATGAATGGCGCGTCGTTTAATCCCTCTATGCCGATGGGCGATCTGGCGGCGATCAGCGATGCGATCAAATCGCTGGCGGAGGGCGGCGCGCCTGGGTATCGCCCTGCGGTTGCCCCCAACGCGATGAACGCCTCAAGCATGCCTGGGGCCGAGGCAAGCCAGTGGGGCCGAGGGCAGAGCCACGCCGTACAGGGTATGGGCGTGATGAACCAGACTGGTCAGCCTCCCGCGCCGCGCGCGGCAGATACGCTCTATATGGGCCAGCAGACGTTTGCCGACCTGAGCCGGGCGCAGGGCGTTCCGCAGCCGCTGCCGCAACTACAGGATACGCGCAGCCGCGCGCGCGAGGATAACCTGCGTGGGGATGCTCTGAACGAGTATGAATATCTGCGGCGCGAGCGCACCGCAACGATGGCGAGAAATGCTGATGAGCCGACTGCGGTTCCGTCGCGCCGACTACCAGGGGAGATGGACCCGATGGCTGGCGTCGGCCAACCCGCTTCGTATCAGAACCAGACGCTCGCGCCGGTGGTAGCGCCTGGACAGATCGAGCGTTCACTGGGCAATGTGCTGGTCGAAGGCCAGCTTGTCAGCCCGCAGCGATTGGAAGTGGCTCAGGGCATTCAACGGCTTTTGCGCGGGGTTGATATTGATTATCGGCTAGGGGAGGTGCTGCTCCTGTTTAAGTTTCTGACGCACGATCAACTGCTGGCGGCTGTGCTGGTGAGCCGGGGTCTGGTGACGCCTGCTCAGGTGGCGTCAATCGGACGCATCAAGCAGGAACTTCATGCTATCGGCATGGAGTACGATCTGGAAAATCTGCTGATTCTCTTTCGCTTGCTGACATCTGAACAACTGCGCGAGATTCGCAGCGAATTTCCCTGAAGCAGCGCCTTGCTCTGACCTTACGCTCATAGACTGGCCTTCTCTTTGCGACTTCGCCGAGCAACTTCGCTGAAAAACTGAACTATTTCAGCCCCCTAGAGCGTTCTTTACTACGAAGAGAGGTAGCCGCCGCTGAGAGGCGAACCAGCAAGCGTTGCAAAGGGAGTTGGTTGTGAAGAAGGAGCGCCCCCACTCGCGTGATTCTCAGTCTCTGCAAGCGCTGCGGGCAGAATATGCGGAGCGTCGTGGCACTGGACCGCTGTTCGCCGAGTACGCAGCGACGCCTATCGGCTGGCCGATCTGGCTGGCGTGGGTCTTTGGTTTGCTGGGCTTCTTCCTGGCGTCAACCGCGTGGATGTTTATGGGCCTGGCCGCGCTGACGCCTCTGACGGTCAATCAGACCCTGCTCGTTATCGTTTTGCTTGGCCCGGTGATCGGCGGCGTGGTGTCCTTGCCAGGGCTGATCTGCGCCTTGCTGGCAGCTCGCCGGGCGCGCCAGGTCCAGGCGGGCGTAGCCGCGCCGGTGACACTGGTCTGGCTGGCAACGCTGATTCTGCTGGGCGGGCTGCTCTTTGGCGGCCTGGTCTCGTATCCTCACGAACTGTTGGGAACGTTCGGACAGGCTGTCCAGGCTCACTGCGCGCGCTTTGCCCAATCGCTGCAACCGTATGGCGATCCGCCAGACATCAACAAACTGCAAAAAGACGCTGCGGGCCTGGTAACTACTTTGCAAAGCGATCAGGCTAATCTGAGAGACGATCAGGCGGCGCTCAATGCCCTGACGACTCCCGATCCCAGGTACCAGCCGCTGCTCGACGACTGCCGGAGCCTGGCGGCCAGGGATAGTCAGGTAACAAACGACCTCCTGGGCGAACTGGTGAGCCTGTCGCCGGACCTGACGGCTGCTCAGAAGACCATCACGCAGTATCAGACGGATACTGCCCAAACGCTGGCCGAGATACAACAGCTTGGCGCGGCGTTGAGGCAGCAGGTCTTTGCCCCTTTCCAGCCAGGATAGCGGCTGAAAGATGGGCGCTTCAGCCGGTCATGGCTGCTGTGGCGGGCCGCCGCCGGTGTTGGGAAATTGCCCTGGCGGCCCTGGGGTGGGGGTCAGGTTCATGATGGGCGTCGTATCGGGGTTGATGAGTGGCGGCGTCGTACCTGTTACGACGGCGTTGACTACGACCTGACCGCAGGCCAGGACCGCGTTTCTGGTGCTGCTGCCGTTGTGCAGGATGATAAACCACGAAGTCTGGATTTGCGCGCTGAGCGTGGTGCTGCTGGAGCCGTTGCCGCTTATGTCGGTCACAGCGGGCTGCAACGCGGTCAGGATGCTGCCAAAACAGGAGCCGGAACGGATAGAGAGGGCATAGGTGGTATTTGGTTCCAGGCGCTCTACCTGGACATCAATCATGGTTGCCTGGCCGCCCTGAACCGGCGAAAGGGTAGCCGTACCCTTAATATCCCCGCCTTTGATAGCAACCAGCGTAGCGGCGCCAGCGTTCTGCACCGTGAATGCAGGAATCACGACGAAGACGACCGCGCCGACGATGACGATCCCACCAATCCAAAGAATTGCGCGCATGTTGCTCACCTTGCCCTGGCAGACCCTACACGACGCCTGGCCGCGCCAGAAGCCGCCAGCCATAAAAGCTCGGAGGCTGGCGCCTGCCAGGGCGGTAAGTGCTGTGGCAAAATCTGTGCCAGCAAGAACGTTAGTACGCGGGCTGGATATGGCGCAGGAAGTCCCACGATTTCAGGTCGCGCTCCAGGTGGAAGCGGATCAGCGCCTGAAGCAGATATTCGATCTCGCTCTGCTGGCTGCTGTCCAGGCGCAGACGCGGAATGCTTTCCCAGGGGCTGGTCTGGAGGAGGCGCAGCACTTTCAGGCTGGGAAGGGAGATGGGACGTTGGGAGTAGCGCGAACAGTTGGGGCAGAGGACGCCGCCGAGGGTGGGGTTAAAGCCATTTTCGACTGGCTGAAGCGTGGAGCCGCACGCGGCGCATTCGTGCAGGCTGGGGCGATAGCCCAGATCGCCCAGCAGGTGAACCTCGAAGTAGCGCAGCATCTGCCAGGCGCGGCTGCGATAGGGGGCGTCTGGGTGGCCGTTGCCGGTTGCGTACCCGTTCCCCTGGCCGGCGGCTCCAATGTCGCCAGAGAGCGCAGCATAAATGGCCGGAGTTTCGTGGAGGGCGTGCGCGCCGTTGTGTCCGTTGCTGGCATGTCTGGCACTGGCTGCGTCCTCATCCAGCCGACGCAGGCTCTCAATCAATAGGGTATAGAGGTCGGCGTATTCGTTGTGTTCCTCGGTGAATTTGTCAATCAGTTCGGCCAGATAATAGGCGGTGGTCGCGTGCCAGAGTCCGGCGCGCAGATGGGGGAAGCGTTCCTGGCTTTCGCCCTGGGTAATGATCTCCAGATCGCGGCCAGCGGCAAGCTGCAACTGGCTGCGCGTGAAGAGTTCCACATGCCCGGCGATGCGGCTGGTGGTGCGCCGCGCGCCTTTAGCGATGGCCTTGATCTTCCCCCGGCCCGGTGTGAAAAGGGTCAGAATGCGATCAGCCTCGCCATAATCCATGCGCTTCAAGATGAGCGCGTCGGTCGTATAGATACGTGGTCGGCGCATGCAGATGTCCTTACAACCAGGGCGTTGCTCATGGTGATAGAATGGGGCCAGACGGATGTGCTTATGCCCACGAGGGCAGGTCTAGCCGTGTCTAATTATACCATATTACCGGGCGATCATGCCTGGTTGCTGGAGGGAACTGTGATGCGTCGTCTGGTTCGATTACCTCGGCGAGGTTCATGGAGTCTGGTCGTGGCGCTGGTGGCGCTGCTGGCGCTCAGTGGATGCGGCGATACCCCGGCATCAAATCCGCCTGAGCAGGGTGGTGGCGCTGATATTGCGACGGCAACGCCGACAGCGAATCCCACTCCTGCTCAGATCGCCGGATGGCGGACCTACAGCGACAGCACATATGCCTTTAGTATCCAATATGCTCCAACCTGGACCACGACGTTGGAGCCGCAGCCGCCGAACGCGCCCTATGAGGTGGTGGCCTTCTTTCCTGGGAAAAGCGGGAGCAATGGCGCGGCCCCAACGCAGAATGTCATTACGGTCACAGCAGCCATGAATCAGCCGGATGTGATTGACAGCGCCGTGCCGCCAGGGTTTGCGCCTGACGGCTCCGTGAGCGTTGGCGGGACGACCCAGCCGCTGCTGAGCGGGCCGGGGTCTGCTGGCGGCCAGGGGCTGGCAGTCATGATGGCTCTGAGCAACGAGGTTTTTTTGTTCTACTCCACTGCCGACGATGCCTCTGCCGCTCTGTTCCGCCAGACCTTCACGCAGATGCTCTCAACCTTCCAGATAGTACCAACTTATGAGTGAGTGTGGGCGCCAGCCTATCTGGATCGTTTCTTGGCTGGGTGAAGTGACTTGGGCACGAAGCAAAAGAAGGGAGTGGTAATTACGGCGTCCTATTATCACGCTAGCCAGGCAAGCTAGGCGAACAAGCCAGCAACCGGCAGAGAAAAGTCGGGTATCACATCCAGGCCATCGAGGGTATCACGCAGGCTCAGCGTGTACATGGGGGTGTCGGGCGTCCACACATCCACCGTCTGGCTTTCCGGCCACACGTTCCAAACCAGGCGCGTCCCCGCAGCGAGCCACCGCTGCGCCCGTTCGGCCATCTCCGGGCGTGATTGGCTGGCGCTGACTACTTCGGCAGCCAGGTCGGGCGCGGGCGCATAATCACCCCGCGCTATGGAGGAAAGGGCCGCTGGCAGGCGCTCGGCGCTGATAAAAGCGACATCCGGCCCCCAGATCGTTTCGTCAGTCTCTCCTGGCAGGGTGGCGTTGTAGCCGCCTTGCTCCATCGATGCTCGCCCCGAACGGCGCGGCGTAATATACGCATGCAATGCAGCATACAGATTGCCTGCCACCCATTCGTGGCGCAAGTCTTTGATAAGTGGCATGCGAACGACTACCCCCCGGAAAAGTTCTGTGCGCCAGCCCTGTTCTGGCGGCATGGCCGCATACTCAGCAGCCGTGATGCGGTCCCCAGGCGTGATAGTGATCGTTTGTGGTTGTTTGGTTGTTGCCATCGTGCGCACCTCCCACGATGCTATTCTATCACGCTCCGTTCCAGGTGGAAAAATGCAGAGCGAGGCGCGATGGGTGATTGGAACGCTCCCGCCTAGGCGGCAGATGGCGATTGGAGAAAGCCCTGGTTGCCAAACGACCCGCCCAGGATGGCCTGCGAGGGCGCGCCGAGCCAGCGGTCCAAGACAGTGGCGTAGACCTGACGGAAGTCAATGGTGAACTTGAGGTTGCCGGTCTGGTCCAGATTGCCTAGGTCGGGCGGCTCGCCATAGATGCCGCCGGTGACGGCGTTACCCATCACAAAGAGCGGCGCGGCGGTGCCGTGATCGGTGCCTTCGTTGCCGTTTTCATGGACACGGCGGCCAAACTCGGACCAGGTCATGATGACTACATCGTCGGCTTTGCCATGTGCGGCCAGATCATTGTAGAAGGCAGCCAGACCCTCGGCCAGTGTTTTCAGCAGCACCGGCTGATCATTGACCTGATTGGCGTGGGTGTCGAAGCCGCCCAGGGTGATATAGCCGACGCGCAGACCCAGACCCTGGACGATGACCTCGGCCAGCACTTTCAAGCCATCGGCGAACGCGCCGGTAGGATAGGTCACGGCGGGTTTGTAGGCGGCGTCGGCGGCCATGATGGCCTTTGACCCCTGCTGGGCATGCTGGGCGGTGGCGTCGAGCAGCGCGGCGTAGGGCGCTGTTTTGGGGTACGAATCGTAGAGGCGCAAGAGCGCCTGCGTGCGAGCGTCAAGTCCTCTTTTGTTGCTCGGATCGGCGGCCAGTTGGTAGCTCTTGGGCTGGGTGAGCGTGGGAACCTCGGCGTTGATCGCGCGCAGCGCCGCAGGCACCTGGACCCCAATGTCCAGCGATTGAAAGGGGTGGCCGTCTTTGTCCACCAGCCCGGCGACATATTTGCCCAGCCAGCCCTGGGTTCCCTGGCCGTGCAGGTCCAGGCTTTGCCAGATGTCCATCGCCTGGAAGTGCGAAAGGCTGGGATTTGGGTAGCCGACGCCCTCCACGATGGCAAGCTTGCGCTGGTCCCAGAAGGATTTCACCCCCTGCATGGCGGGATTCAGCCCCAGCCGCTCATTGAGCGGCAGCACATCCTTTTGCTTGATGGCGAGCGTGGGCCGCGCCTGATAGTAGAGGCTGTCGGTATAGGGGACGATGGTGTTCAGGCCATCGTTGCCGCCCGCCATCTGGACGACAATCAGCGTGCGGCCCTGGGCGTCGGCAGCCCAGTGGTCGCCTTCCAGCGCGGCATTATGGGCGGCGCGCACCGCTCGCCCGAAGATTGACGGCATAATCATGCCAGCCGTGACCACCAGCAGGCCGTCTTTCATCATGGCCCGACGCGAAATGTTGAACATGAAAACGACCTCCTCAGTCCAGTTGGTACTCTGGCATGGACAAGATCAGATAGTACAGGCCGCGCACGCTCCCGCCGGAGAGGGACTTGCCGCCCACCAGTTTGACCCCCGCGCCCCCGCCATTGGCCCCGCTGTTCAGATAGTCAATGAGCATCTGGCGACGGGCGCTGTCAATCTGCCCGTCTATGAGCTGCATCAGCGCATAGTCCACAAACCGTTCCGGCGTCTTGATCTGCTGCTTCTCTATATCGGATTGCAAGCGGCGCATAAAGTCAGGTGAGGCGTTCATATAGGCAACCAGCGCGTTGACCGTGTTGATGCGCGTCATCCAGGCGCCCGTGTTGATCCAGCTTGCGCTGACCTGATCGCCCGGCCAGCCTGCTACGTTAGGGGGATTATAGAGGCCCTGGCCCATGACCGTCAGCGCGCCCAGGGTGCTATTGCGCTTCCCTTGCTCGATGCTACTCAGGCCCAGGTTGCGGAACGCCCCGGCCACAAACTCTACCGGACTCTTGATGCGGGCGCGGTATGCCTGGGGCGAGTAGAAGGCGGGCGAGGTGAGCAAAGCCTGCATCATGGCGGCAATGCTGTGATTGCTGCTGTGGTAGGCATCAACGAGCGGCTGAATGTCGGCGGCGCCGGGGTTCTCATAGGCGAAGAAGCGCCAGAGCCGCGTCGCCAGAAACTTCGGGGTGACGGCTTGCGCGCAGATGATGCGCGCGATGTCTTTGTAATCGAAGGCGCCCTTCTGCCCCAGGAAGGTTTTCTGGCCGTTGTCGTGCAGCCTGGGGATAAGGACCGCTTCGCTGGTCAGCGGATTCACTCGCCAGCCGGTGAGGGCGCGCGCCGATTGCTCGATGTCCGTCTGAGTATAGTTCCCGACGCCCATCGAGAAGAGTTCCATTTCCTCGCGGGCAAAGTTTTCGTTGGGGGAGCCAGCGCGGCTGTTGTTGCCATCCAGCCAGTGGAGCATAGCCGGGTCTATGGTGATGCCTGCCAGAATATCATCGAAACGCGCGAAAGCGTTCTTGCGCAGAAAATCGTTATTTTGTTTGATCAGCGCAAAGCCGCGCTGGCCCCCAACCTTGCGGAAGCTGCTGGTAAGCAGACCATGCCAGAAAAGGGTCATCTTCTCTTCCAACGGATGGGCGCTGTAGACGATGCGCGCCAGCCACCAGCGCAGAATGTCCTGCGAATTATTGAAATCGAATCTGGCGGCAGCGATGCGCTGGTCCATGAGCGTGTTGGGGATGGCATGAAAATTGAGCAGGCGATCAACCGCGCCGTTGATGCCCAGGGCGCTGTAGGTTTCGATCTCGCCGGGAGCAGCGCCAAAGCCCGCGCGGCGCAGCAGATGGGCGATCTGCTGCGCGCCAGCAGGAGCGACGGAATTACGCTCGCTGCCAGCCAGGCTGTAGACGCCGACGCCCGCCGCGACGGCAACAGTTGCGATGCCCGCGATGCCCGCGCCAACCAGCAGGGTGCGGCGCGAGACACGCGGCCCGCCGCGACGCAGCGCCTGCCAGCGCGGCGGGCCGCTGTTCGCTCCGCTGGAGACGACAATGCTTCCGCCGGGAGGCTGGCTGTCCACAATCCGGGTTGGCGCCGTCTGCCTGAGCCAGAAGTCGCTGTTGGCGTCTTCCCAAAATGGCTGGGGAGCGCCGGGCTGCTCGCCGCCAGGCGGCTGCTGGTTGTGCGCGGGATCGGTGCTATTCATCGGGCATCCTCCAAGACAAGGTTCCTGGTTTTCTGCGGGCTTCTTCCCTTCTCTGCTTGTCTTCCGGGCTTTGCGCTCTTCCGTTTTCTCTGCAATGGTAGCATGCCGTAAAAGCCTTAGAAGAAGCTGAGTATGAGGTTAAAATCGCAGCAGATTTTCGTGTGCTGGCTGGTTTGACGCCTGGCTCGCGGTGGGGCTATAATCCTCTTCTGGACCTGTTATCGTCTCACCTTGCTCTATTACTTTTGGGGGGCTGGTTATGCCCAAGATGTATGCCTGGGTGCGCGAAGTGATTCCTGATAGCCCGGCTGATCTGGCCGGAGTGCAGCCCGGCGATCTGCTGCGCAGCATTAACGGCCAGGTCGTGCGCGATCTGGTGGATTATCGCTTCTACCAGGCCGATGAAGACCTCGCGCTGGTGCTGGAGCGCCCAATTCACGGGCAGACCTCGCAAGTCGAATTGCGCATTGTGAAGGATGCCGACGAAGACCTGGGCGTTCTCTTTGGCGAAGAGCCAGCGCCGTTTATCCGCCAGTGCGCCAATAAGTGTGTCTTTTGCTTTATCAAGGGCTTGCCAGAGCGCCATCAGCCGCAGCGCGGCCTGCCGCTGGGGATGCGCGACTCTTTATACATTAAAGATGACGATTACCGCTACTCGTTTCTCTTTGGCAATTTCATTACATTGACCAACCTGAAGGAGAAGGACTGGCAGCGCCTGGAGGAGCAGCGCCTCAGCCCACTGTACGTGTCGGTGCATGTGACCGACCCGGACCTGCGGCGCAAGATGGTTGATGGGCCGCGCGCGGGCGAGGTCTTGGAGCATCTGCGGCGGCTGGGCCAGATGGGCATTCAGGCGCACACGCAGCTCGTCCTCTGCCCTGAGATCAACGATGGTCCCTGGCTGGATAAGAGCATCGCCGACCTGGCGGCGATGCGCCCGATTGTGCAGAGCATCGCGGCGGTTCCGGTTGGCCTGACGAAGCATAACAATATGCTCAAGGTGGGCGATCTACCCGCGATGCGCCCGTATCGCGTGGACGAAGCGCAGGCAATTGTCAAACAGGCGCAGGGCTGGCAGAAACGCTTTGAGGCCGAGATGGGCGAGCCATTTGTCTATCTCTCCGATGAGTGGTATTTCCTGACGAACAAGAAATTTCCCTCGGCGCGGCACTACGGTGCGTTCGAGCAGATCGAGAACGGCGTAGGCATGACGCGAGCGTTTCTGGATGGCTGGCGCCGCCAGCAGCGGCGGCTGCCCGCAGCGTTCCCTCATCCAACGCGCCTGACGATCATCACCAGCGCCCTGGCCGCGCCCATTCTGGAGCAGGTGGCGGCTGATCTCCGCCAGGTTGCCAACCTGGAGGCGCGATCTGTGCCAGTCATCAACCAATTCTGGGGGCCGCTGGTAACGGTGGCGGGCCTGCTCTGTGGGCAGGATGTGCTGGACGCCCTGGCAGACCTGAAGGCGCGCGATGAATTAGGCGATGTGGTCGTGCTTCCCCGTGTGATGCTGGATAACGCCGGGGCGCGCTTTCTGGATGATATGACGCTGGCAGACTTCAAGGCGCAGGGTCCCGCCCGCGTAGAGTTCGCGCGGCATGCCGACGAATTGGGCGAATTGATTCACAGCCTCGCGGCGGAGCGGCAGCCCGTGTCGCTCCGCTAGTTGCTGGTTGGCTCGCTCTTCCTGTGGCCCTGCCGGGTGGTCTGCGTGACCGGCGGGGGCGTCTCGGCCTGCGATGCAGATGCGCTTGTCGGCGCAGGAGCAAGCGCGGGGTGCGGGTGCGGATAGTATTCATCAATGATGACTTTGACGGCGGCGGCGATAGGAACCGCCAGCAGCAGACCGACCAGGCCAGCGACCAGGCCGCCAACCGCGACGGCAAAGAGCGTGACGACGGCTGGCAGGTGCGTCGCTCTGCCCAGCACGTTGGGAATGACGACATTATCTTCGACGAGGCGCAGTGTATAGAGGGCCGCAACCACCATCAGCGCCGGGACGATGCCCAGCGTGGCGAGCGCGACAATGGCGGCCAGGGCAATTGCCACCAGCGGCCCAACAATGGGGATCGTTTCCAGCAGGCCAATGGCAATAGCAACCGGCAAGGCAAAAGGAAGCGCGCCACCAAAGATGGCTGGCAGGAAGTGGCCCAGCACGAAAAAAACGGGTTGCAGCACAATCCAGGAAACCACGATCATCAACACGGCCAGAAATATCTGGACACGGATATAACTGCTCCAGGTATGGCGAACCTGCTGCATCACCCTGCTCAAGCGTGGGCGCTGCTCCAGCGGGAAGAAGCGCTGCACGCCGTTGGCGATATGATGCCCTTCGATCAGCAGGTAGATGGTCGAGACAAAGGTAATCAATGTATCAAGCAGGCTCTGGCCGGTGGAGCGGGCAAAGCTGACGGCGAAGCTCAGAACGTCGCCGATGCTGATATTGGGAAGTGGATTTCCCCCCAGTCCGGGGATCGCGCTTTTGGGAATCTGGATAGTAGTAGGGGCAATCAGGCCGTTCACGTTGTCAACAGCATTGCTCAGATAGTCCGGCAGATTAGTCAGCAGGCTCTCTCCCTCGTGCGAGGCCAACTGCACCAGCAGCGCAATGATCGCGCCAAGAGCGCCTAATATCAGCAGCGCCATCACCACCACCACCAGGCCGCGCGGCGCGCGGGTGTAGCGATGCACTGTGGCGACAAATGGATCGAGAAGATAGGCCAGAACCACCGCGACGACAAACGGAGTGATAATATCGCGGGCCAGGTAGAGAACGAGAATGGCGATTGCCAGCGGCGCCAGCCAGTGCAGGCGGAACGTGAAGCCTGTTGTGGCGGGTGTTGTTTCCGGGGGTAATGTCTCGGATGCCATAGCAATCCACTCCTTCCTGTACTGCGACGATGATACCATGCCTGAGATTGCCTGACAAGAAGTTTTGCGAACGCTGGATGAGGGTTCCACCAAGTATCGGGGGATGCCACTGGTAGCGCCGCCGTCCCGGCGGCCCACCGTACCGCCGCCGTCCCGGCGGCCATCGCTGCGCCAGGGCGAGCGTTCACCCTCTGGGACAGCGCACCAGCGGGCCAACGTTGAGCCGCCGAGACGGCGGCGCTACAGGTGGCAACCGCTTTTTGGCAGAGCGCCGGGTGAGCGCCGATTGTACGTGATAATGGCCGCATGGTAACATTCAAGCGCAGTATTTCGTTGTATCTTGCGTAGCAAGCAGGAAAGAAAATCGCCACAGGCTACAACCACTGCAACGGCGGAGCATCTTCAGGAGGGAGCGCATCTATGCTGGACTGGATCGGTTTGCCGAATGTGCTGGTCTTCGTGACCATCGTTCTGGCGCTGTATATGGTCATCACGAGAAGCGCCGGAATCTACTCAACGCCCCGACAGTTCTGGAACGTCTTGCTGCTCTCTCTCGGCATTTCATATGTTCTGAGCGGGAGCATGTTTCTCTTTCTGCACCTGAATGCCACCATCGCTGTGGCTGTGTCGGCCATCGTGCCGTTCCTTGTTGGCAACCTTGATCTGGGAGAGAAAGCCAGCCCCGAACCAGCCACAACTGACGAGGGAACCGATGGAGGCCAGCCCGAAGCCGCAGGCGCGGAAGCTGACGAGGAAGCTGAAGCGGGAGACGACGAGGGGGATGAAGTGGCTTCTGGTACTCAATTCTGTTGAATGCGAAAGGCATCCACCTGTAGCGCCGCCATCCTGGCGGCCACCGCTGCGCCAGAGCGAACGTTCGCCCCCAGGCCAACGTACCAGCAGGCCAGCGTCCAGCCGCCAAGATGGCGGCGCTACAGGTGATAATCGCTTCAGCGCGTGACGTTAATGACCGGAATCTTGGAGACGTTCCAGCGGTTGTTGGCGCTGGCCGTCTCGAACTGGACCATCGAGATAGCGTCTGTGGGGCAGCGCACGATGCACAGGCCGCAGCGGATACACTTCTCTTCGTCAATAATCATATCGGCCCCAGCCGACCATGTACCCGCAAGCTGATGCTCCGGGTCGCCTTTGACGACAGTCTTCAGGCCATCCATGCTGATGCAGTCATAGGGGCAGATGTCCACGCAGCCCGAACAGAGGATGCAGATGGAGGGATCGATCATGATGTTCAGCGCGCACTGCAAGCAGCGCCGCGCCTGCGTGACCGCTTCCTCCGGGCTGTAGCCGGTTTCGGACTCGGTGAAGATGCTGTAGCGTTTCTCCAGCGGCAGGCTGGGGATGGTCTGGAAGGGGATGGACTCGTAATCATCCACCATGCCGCGCCGGAAGTCGGGCAATTCGACCTCAATCGCCTCTTCTGGCGGGATGTCTTCGCCGCCGAGATAGCGATTGATGGCTGAGGCGGCGTCGCGGCCATCGGCAATGGCCGAGATCAGGTTGCGCGCGCCCTGCGTGTAGTCACCACCAGCAAAGAGGCCCGGATAGCTGGTCATCCAGGTATCCAAATCAATGGCTGGCAGACCCCACCGATTGGTTTCCAGATTCAGTTCCGGCGGGATGAACGAGGTATCCGAGTACTGCCCCAGGGCGTTCAGCAGCGTATCACACTCAATCGTATACTCCGAATCAGGGATGCGGATGGGGCGGCGGCGCCCGCTCTCATCGGGATCGCCAAGCTTGTTGCGGAAGAACTTGAGGCCGCTGACATGCTTGCCGTCGTTGCTCAGCACTTCGGCGATGCCGGTCAGGTAGACAAACTCGACATGTTCCAGCGTGGCCTGATCAACCTCATACTCATCCGACCCCATCTCTTCCTTGGACCGCCGATAAATCACATAGACTTTTTCCGCGCCAAAGCGAATGGACGAGCGGCAGCAGTCCATCGCCGTGAAACCACCGCCGTAGACGACCACGCGCTTGCCGACATAGACCGGCTCGCCAAAGTTGACTTTCTCCAGGAACGGCAGGCCGCTCATCACGCCTTCCAGATCGTGGCCGGGGACAAGCTGGCGCTTGTCGTCGGTCATGTCGTTGGACATCTGGCAGCCAGCGGCGATATACACGGCGTCATACTGCTTGAGCAGGTCGGTGAGCGAGATGTCCTTGCCCACCGTCGTGTTCATGACCATCTTGACGCCCATGTCTTCCATGTACTCGTCGCACTCTTCGATGGTGACATCGCGCGGCAAACGCCAGATGGGGATGCCGCCAACCATCATACCGCCTGCCGTTGGGTAGCTGTCATAGATGGTGACGGGATAGCCCATGAGGCGCAGATCGCGGGCGCAGGCCAGGCCAGCCGAGCCAGCGCCAATAATGGCAACCGTCTTGGTTTTGGTGATAGGCGGCGTCTCGGCGCGGTGCCGGTACTCGCGGTGGTCGGCGGCGGCGCGCTTCAGCCAGCAAATCGTCACCTGCCGGCCATCAATCTTGTTGCGGCGGCAGACCGGCTCGCAGGGCTTGGCGCAGGTGCGGCCCAGCACGCCAGGCACGACATTGGCGTTGCGATTGAGCAGGTAGGCTTCGTCAAAGCGGCCCTGGGAGATCAGACCGATGTAGGTCGAGACATCGGTATGCGCCGGGCAGCCCACCTGGCAGGGAATATTGGTTTTGTACCAGTCTGGTTCCCAGCTTTCCGACTCATATTTGAGTTCTTCTTCCTGGTTTTCATTGTTCTCAATTTCGGCCATCAGGCGTCTTCCCTTTCCGGTGGCAACAATGTGTGCAATGGGCGGGTATCTATGGGCTGGCCCGCCATATACCCATCCTTCTTAAGAAGGTATTGCTCACGCTTGCGGGTCTGTATTGGAAGAAAGAGCAAGAATGACAGCATACATACTGTACTCTGTTCTGCTCGCAGGTGTGAAGCGGTGTGTTGTCGGAGAGTTGATCGCCCTATCACTCTCCAGGCAATGCGGCAGAGAGCCACTATTCTATTGGAAAATATACCACAGCGCGCCTGGCCGCGACAAGAGACGCCGGGCGGTCAGTCGCGCAGGGTGGGGAAGAGAATGACATCCCGAATGGTTTCCTGATTGGTCAGGAGAATGGCGAGCCGGTCAACGCCGATGCCCAGGCCGCCTGTGGGCGGCATGCCATGCTCCAGCGCCTCCAGATAATCTTCGTCCAGCATCTGCGCCTCTTCATCACCCCGCGCGCGCTGGCGCGCCTGGTCCTCGAAGCGGGCGCGCTGTTCCAGCGGGTCGTTGAGTTCGGTATAGGCGTTGCCCAACTCGAAGCCCGCGACGAACGGCTGAAATCGCTCCACCGTGTCGGGATCATCTTCCCGCTGCTTGGCAAGCGGCGACACATCCAGCGGATAGTCCGTCAGGAAGAGCGCCTGCTTCAGCGGCGGCAGCCCTTTCTTCATCATTTGCCCTTTCAGATCATCAACGAGCTTGCCCCAGCCTGCCTTCTCATCTACCTCATAGCCCTGTATTCGCATGACTTCTGCCAACTCGTCACGCTCTCGGTAGCGGTTGACATCAACACCCATGAATTCGGCAATGGCTTCGCGCAGGGGCATGCGTATCCAGGGCGGCTCCACGTTCACCTCGAAATCCTGATAGGCGAAGCGTGTCGCGCCCTTGACCTTGATGGCAATTTCGGCGATCATCTCTTCGACCAGCCGCATCATGCTCAGGTAGTCGCCGTAGGCTTGATAGCATTCCATCACCGTAAAGTCAGGTTGATGGACGCGATCAATGCCCTCGTTGCGGAAGTTCTTCCCGATCTCATAGACACGCTCGATGCCGCCCGCGATGAGCCGCTTGAGATACAGTTCTGTGGCGATGCGCAGGTAGAAATCGCGGTCCAGCGCGTTATGATGCGTGATAAATGGTCGCGCGCTTGCCCCGCCATAGAGCGGCTGAAGCGTCGGTGTCTCCACCTCTAGAAAGCCATGCGTGTCCAGATAGTGGCGCATGGCGCTAATGGTCTGGCTGCGCGCCACAAAAACAGGCAGCACTTCGCTGCGGTTGGCAATGAGATCGAGGTAACGCTTGCGATAGCGCAGTTCGACATCCTGCAAGCCGTGGTATTTGGCGGGCAGTGGTTGCAGCGCCTTGCTCAGCAGCCGGTAGCGGTGGACCTTGAGGGTGCGCTCGCCCATTCTGGTGACAAACAGATGGCCGCTGGCCTCGATGAAATCGCCGTTATCCAGGCGGCGCACGCCGGTATAGGCTTGCTCGCCCAGATCGTCGCGCCTGAAATAGACCTGCATGCGCCCGCTGCCGTCTTCGATGTGCATGAAGGTCGTTTTGCCCATATCGCGCGAAAGGACAATGCGGCCTACCAGGGTAATCTCGGCTTCTTCCGCCTGGAGGGCGTCAAACTGGTCCAGGGTTTCCTGGATGGTATGGGTGCGTTGGGCGTGCGTTGGGTACGGGTTGACGCCTTCGGCCCGCCAGGCGCTCAGCTTTTCTAATCGAACTTCTCGCTCTTCCATTCTACGGTTCGCCTCGCTCTTAATTGTGCAGTTGTCGTCTTCTTGAGAGGTTTTAGGGGTGTTGCAGAGAGATCATGTTGTATTGTATCACCGCGCCCTTTGCGAGTTCTCCTAAAAAAGCGGGCGGCGCTGCACGTTATCGGCTGCCCTGGAAAAAGAGAGGCCGAGGCGTTAGCCTCGGCCTGCCCAGGAATAGACGCTGAGGAACTGGTTCACCCTTCGATGTGTCCACCATCGCCAATTATTGATTTCTTGCCCCACCGGCCATTCAGCTTGCCGAGGTAATAGATAACAATCACGGCAATCAAGGTGACAATAACGGCGTAGATGAGTGTTCCGACTACCTGACTCCCTGCATTAGGAACATACTCTTCAATAAGGGCCTTGATGGCCTCGTTCCAGGCCAGTGCGGCTACCAGACCGAAGGCTGAGGTTGCCAGCGTGGTCATGGTTGCGAGCAAAACCCTACCAGCGTCTTTGCTCTGACTTTCAAGCTGCTTGACCTGGCTCTGCAACTGCTTGATCGTCTCTGCCTGCTGCAAGGCGCTCATCTGCGTGCCTACCTGGGCGACCAGGCGATTGGGCGTTGACCTTTTGGCCCCTGGCTTGCCAGCCTGTTGGGCTGCGGCTGCCTCATGATGCGCCGCTGCCTCGGTGGCGGTAACAGGCGTCTGCCCTGTCATCGGATGCTCATCCATTTGAGAAAGAGTCTCCTTTCGATGAGGGGGTAAATGTTGAGCAATGAAAAGCAGAAAAAATATCGGAGGCGGTTTGCCTCCGATATAGTATAACATGGCCTGTCTACTCGCGGAAGAGGTTCGCGGCGACAACCGCCCGATTTACTCCAGGTCCAGTACCGTATAGGTACGCACGCCGCTGGGCGTCGAGACCGTCACGCTGCTGCCAACCTTGCAGCCCATCAGCGCCCGCCCCACCGGCGACTCGTTGGAAATCTTCCCCTTGGAAGGATTGGCCTCGATGGGGTCAACAATGTCATAGCGGAACTCGCGGTTGTCTTCGTTGCGCAGGTGAACATGAGACCCCAGGGTGATCTCCTGGCCGCCCTGTTTGAGTTTCAATTCCTTGGCCGACGCCAGCACCCATTGCAGCCGCGCGATCTCGCTTTCAATCCTGGCCTGCTCATTCTTGGCCTCTTCATAGGCGGCATTATCCGTAACATCGCCCGCCTCTCTGGCATCGTGAATAGATTCAGCGATCTCTGGCCGCTTAATGGTAAGCAGATATTCCAGGCGCTGCGCGTTTTCTTGTCGGCCTTCCGGTGTCAAATAAACATCCTGCGTCTCCATGTAACCTCCTTCTCTGGCGGTTCCCCTTCCGCCAGCAGCAGTGTCAAGAGCAATCAGCGCCCCATTGCGCTGATCTGGTGCGCTGGCTGAATGACGCCAGGCGCTGACGTGATCGCTGCGCTAGCGCATCTCGACATCGCCCCAGGTGATCTGAGTGGTGGCGCCATCCAATTGACGGACCAGCAAGGCGCCATCCCCGTCCACTCCAATTGCCATCCCCTCGATAAGCCGCTCTCCCTGCTGGATGCGGACCCATCGCCCCAGGGTGGAGAGATGATCTCGCCAGTGTTTCCAGATACGCCAGGCGCCATCGGCGCCGCCGTGTTGGAGCATCTCGTAGCCCTCGTCGAAGCGTTCCAGAAGGACGCCGATCAATCCTTCACGGTTCACGTTCTCGCAGCCCTGCTCCGCTATGGTGGTTGCGCGCTCGACAAGTTCCGGCGCCTCCTTCTTGAACGAACCATGCACATTCAGACCAATGCCCACCACAGCGCAGAGACGATCATCGGCCCCACTCGTGGTTTCAATCAAAATGCCGCAAATCTTCTTCCCCGCAACCAGCACGTCGTTCGGCCATTTAATCTCCGGGTCCAGGTCGCTGGTGAGCGCAATCGCCTCGCGCACAGCCAGGGCTGCGCACATGACCAGGAAATGCGCTGGAAACGTGGGGTAGACGATGATGGAAAGCAGCGCCTGCTGGCCTGGCAGGGCTTGCCAGTGTCGCCCCTGGCGTCCGCGCCCGCCTGGCTGGTCATCGGTCAGCACAACGGTGCCCTCGGCAGCGCCCTCTTGCGCCAGCGTGAGGGCCAGCGTGTTGGTGGACTCGATGACGGGTCGGTAGACCAGCGTTTTGCCCAGGTGTGTGTTATGGAGGTTGTTTTCTATGTCTGCGATATTGAGCAGGGGAAAACTATCCATGAGAGCTTGCGCTTTCTGTTCACCTGTTCTGTCGCCTGTGTGGCTATCCATCTCTGTATCCCTGGACTGGCTTCGCGGAGAGAATGTTTCCACTGTTTCTGCGAAGTTATTGTATCCTTTTTACCCTACCCATATCGGGTTGAATGATTGGGAACCAACAATGAGACGAGCAAAGCCAGACCGGAATGCCCGCAGCAGCCGGGGGGACCGGAAGAGGATAGAACGGCCAGCGCCAGATTCAACGAGCGCCTGGGTGAAAAACGGCTCCGCAGAGCTGCGGAGCGGTGGCACTACAAGCATCATGCTACAGAAAGAAGCTGCGAGAGAGAAAGACTGGAGAGAAGGCGTTTTAGCCTTCTCTCCAGGCGTGCCGCGCAGGCAGGGGCGTTTGCCCCTCCGACTCGGCAAAAGATACTGGCTAGCGCCAGAACCCTCCGCTCAGGGTAGGTGCGTGGCGAGTCGCCGTACTGCCTGCGCAGCGTATAGGTTCACTCATGCTTTGCACCACCTCCTTTCGTTGGCGTAATCATACCCTGAAAATGCTCTGGTGTCAAGGGTAAGAGCATCCTTCTGTGCCTTTGCGCCGAAAGATATTGCTGGCATTGCAGAAAACTGGTATTATAAACGTTCGCAAGATGCATAGTCTATTCTAGCATATCCTTGACTATCCTTACAAGGCTGTGCTAGAATAAGGACATGAAACTTGCTGACTACGCTAAACAGATGGGTGTGCGCTATGAGACAGCCTGGCGCTGGTTCAGGGATGGCAAAATCCAGGGCCAGCGTGTCGGGCCACACACCATCATCATCACGGAAGGGCAGGCCACGCCGGAAGAGAAGCCACGCCGTGTTGCTATTTATGCCCGCGTCTCCAGTGCCGAGAACAAGCCCAACCTGGATAGCCAGGCAGAGCGGCTTGTGGCCTATTGTGCCGCCAAAGGCTATCAGGTCGCCAAAGTGGTAAAAGAAGTCGGCTCTGGCGTGAATGACGCCCGGCCCAAACTGCTGGCGTTGTTGGAAGATCAAGCCATCGGTCTGATTGTGGTCGAGCATAAGGACCGGGCGACCCGTTTTGGGTTTCGCTATCTCGACACGCTCTTACGCAGCCAGGGCCGCGCTATTGAGGTGGTGAACGAGGCCGTGAATGGGCAGGAAGACTTGTTGGCGGACCTGACAGCCATTCTCTACTCGTTTACGGCGCGGCTCTATGGGCAGCGGCGGGCCAAACGCAAAACGGAAAGCATTATCCGCAGCTTGGAAGCAGGCGAAAGTGAGGCGGATGATGCAACGGACTGAGCAGCACAGCATCAAACGTTCGGACCCCCGCTTTGCCCCCATTGACGTGGCAGCCTTTGCAGCGAAGAATCTCTACAATGCCGCGCTGTATCTGGTCCGGCAGTCCTTCATCTTTGAGCACCGCTATCTGCCGTTTGAGACGGTGTATCATCAGATGAAGGGCCATGAGGCATACAAAGCCTTGCCTGCCAAAGTCGCTCAGCAGGTGCTTCGCTTGCTGGATAAGAACTGGCAGAGCTACTTTGCTGCCTGTGAAGCCTACCGGGAAGACCCGTCCAAGTTTCGCAAGCACCCGAAAATGCCGCACTATAAGCACAAGACCGATGGGCGGTACGCCCTGGTCTACACGATTCAGGCGCTTTCCCGGCCCGGCTTGAAGCGTGGGCTGATTCAGCCATCCATGCTGCCTATCACAGTGCAAACGCGGGCCGCCCATATCGCCCAAGTCCGCATCGTGCCCCGTATCGGCTTCTATGTGGTCGAAGTGGTCTACGAATGTCAGGAAGCGGCCCCATCTGGCAATCCTTCCCTCTCCGCAGCGGTAGATATTGGCGTAGACAATCTCGCGGCGCTAACCTCAAACAAGAAGGGCTTTGTGCCCCGGCTTGTTAACGGGCGTCCGATCAAGTCTACCAACCAGTTCTACAACAAGCGCAGAGCGGAACTGCAAGAGGCATTAGGCACGACGGGTACAACGGCCCGCATGGAGCGCTTCACCGCCAAACGCACGCGCCGTATCAATCACTACCTGCACACCGCGAGCAAGGCGATCATTGCCCTGCTGGTAGCGGAGGGGATAGGCACGCTGGTGGTGGGCAAAAACCCTGGCTGGAAACAGGAAGCGGAGTTAGGCCGGGTCACCAATCAGCACTTTGTTGGATTGCCCCATGCCCGCTTTATCGCCATGCTGGAATACAAAGCAAAGCTGGCAGGCATTCGCTTTGTGCTGCAAGAGGAAAGCTACACGAGCCGGACCAACTTCTTAGACAGCGACCCCATCCCCACCTACGACCCCACGCGCAAGGAGCCGTCGGTATTTAGCGGCAAGCGCATCAAGCGGGGCCTGTATCGTGCCAAGGATGGGCGCTGCCTGAATGCGGATGTGAACGGGGCGTACAACATCTTGCGGAAAGCACTCCCTGACGCTTTTAGCAAGGGGATAGAGGCGCTTGTAGTTGCGCCCGTATGGTTAACGCTTGCCTGGTCAGTCCAGCCCTGTGTGCTGGGGGCGGCGTGAACCGTACCAACCAATCAGTAGTTCGCTATTGGTTTGGAACTATAAAACCACCAGCCCTTTGCTAACCCTGCTACCTGAAGCATCGTAATAACTACTGAAAAACGCTGCGCCAGAGGGCGCAAGCAGAAGCCCCCTTTTCCTGAAAGGACTGTTTGTGGCACGCTATGCAATTACCCCGGCAGAAGAAATTGCCGTTGGACCCAATGAAGTTCCCGCGATGCTTATTCGGCCTCGCGCCGACGGCCCCCAGCCCGCCGCTGTTATTCAGCATGGCTATGGGGCGGATAAAACCGATCTGCTGCCGCTGGGCGAATATCTGGCCGAGCGCGGCTTTATGGCGCTGCTTCCTGATGCCTGGGGGCATGGCGAGCGCATGCCCTTGCACGGCCCCAGCTATCTGAATACCCTGAGCGCCGATTTTATTGCCGAGACAGTGATTCGCAGCGCCGATGATATGAAAGCCTGCCTGGATTATCTCAGCGCGCGCCCGGATGTGCGCTCTGACGCCATCTCCGTTGGCGGCTTTTCAATGGGCGCGGGGATCGCTTTGATGACGGGCCTGCGTGATGCGCGCGTGGCGGCGGTAGTCTCGCTGGCCGGAGCCTCGCCCCAAGACCTGTTGCTGCTGCGCTTGCCGGGGCTGCCCCCGCCGGGCGAAGAGCTTCGGCGCTGGGCTGCTGCGCAAGACCTGGCCCACGACCTGGCGAACTATGCTCCGCGCCCACTGCTGCTGATTCATGGTCGCCAGGATGATATGGTTTCGCCCCAGGCGTCGCAGCGCATCTATGACACGGCCCTGCCGTTCTATCAGGATCATCCAGATCGGCTGGCGCTCAAATGGTATGAGGTCTCGCATATGATTACAGTACCCATGATTGTGGATGCGGTGGAGTGGATTGCGCCTTTTTTTGATCGCTAACGCGCGGCTTGCCCTGCTTTGCATGCTGGCTCAAATCGGCTATAATAGGCGAAGCCTGGCTCTGACCTGTCGGCCCACGACACCTGCCCAGGCGCTTGAGCATCCTGTTCGCCGCTCTGCGCGCTCTGGCAGAGCGGGCGATGAGGGAGTGTGTGTATGGGTTCTGATCCTTCGGCTCCACCGTGTCCCCGCTGCGGCACGCCATTTCCTATCACAGCGCGCGTTTGCCGTAGCTGTGGGCTGACCCAGGAAGTGGCGCAAGACCCGTTCTGGCGCTCATCTGTTGCTGCTGGCAATCAGCCGCAGAGCCAGTCTAACGCGGCTCAGCAGCCTTATGGGGCTGCGCCGCAGCCCGGAGACCCCTTCGCGCATGCGCGGCGCGGCCAGTCCTATCAAGCCTATTCAGCCGGTTACGCCGATGAACCGCCGCCCAAACGCCCCTTCTGGCGCTCGCTGTGGGCGCTGATGGTGGTATTTTTCCTGCTGCTGCTGGTGGTGGGTGTCAGCGCCTTCGCCATCTTTTACTATCCGAGTCTGTGCGCTGTCCAACAGCGCAATGAACTGCGCCAGGATATTCCGCTGCCCTGTGGCATCACGTTTCTCAAGCATCTGGACCGCTCCGCTAGCGGCACCACCGGCCCAGGCTCCGAGGAGTGGGTGTACACCGTGGATAGCCAGACCCCTGCGCAGATTGCCACCTTTTATCAACAGAGACTGACTAACTCGGAGTACGGTTGGACTTTGCCCTCTGCCGTCCAGGGAACAGAAAGTGACGCCGTTCTGGGCTGCAAAGCTTCCACTGTTACGTTGATCAGAGGCAGCCAGCAGTCGGTGAAAGAAGGTGAGTTTGTTTTTGATCCGCCAGCCAGAGGCTCGCTGCTGCTCATTATTCTGGCGCCGCTGAAGAATCTCGCCCCGCAGATACAGCAGGCATGCACATTGAGCCAGGGGGCATGATTTGAGGGGCGGCGCTCCACTGCTGAGGAACAGGTATGTCTGGAACATTGCCCTCTCTTGATCGCTGTCAGGGGGTGCTGCTGGGGCTGGCGGTGGGAGACGCGCTGGGCGCGCCGCTGGAGTTCAAGGGGGCTGAAGAGATTCTGCGCGACTACGGCGGGCCGGTGCGCAATATGCTGGGCGGTGGGTTTCTCGGCTGGGGCCTGGGCGAGTGGACCGACGATACAGCGATGGCCGTCTGTATCGCTGAAAGCATTCTTTCTCAGGGACGCTTTGATCCCGCCGATGTAGCCGAACGCTTTCTGCGCTGGTTTCAATCCGGCCCCCGCGATGTCGGCAATACGATCTCCGTTGCCATGCGCGCGCTGGCAAGCGGAGAACGCTGGGACCGCGCTGGCCGCTGGGCGCATGACCACCTGGGCGGCAGAACGGCGGGGAATGGGGCGATCATGCGCTGCGCGCCGATAGCCTTGCTGGATTACCGGACCCCTGAACGCCTCATGGAAGATAGCCTGAATAGCGCGCTGATCACCCATTGGGACGAACGCGCGCGCTATGGGGCCGCCGCGCTCAATCTGGCGATAGCCGCGCTGATTCAAGAAGGACCGCCATCAGGTGCGCTGCGCAGTGCGGCTGATGGCGTGCGGGTGGCCTGCCCGGAGGTGGCAGCCCTCTTTGAGACTGCGGGCGCGGGCGAACGCGCCGATCTCTGCCCCAGCGGCTTCAGCAACGATACGCTGCGCCTGGCCCTCTGGTGCTTTGTGCGCACCGAAAGCTTTGAGGAGGCGCTGATCGCCGCCGTCAACCTTGGCGGGGATGCCGATACCGGCGGCGTGGTCTGTGGCGCGCTGGCCGGCGCGCACTATGGCCTCTCGGCTATTCCGGCCCGCTGGCTGGAGCCGCTGCATGACCGCGAGCGGCTCTTGCGCCTGGCCGCGCAGATTGCCCGTCTGGCTGGCTAGTAAAATGGCCTATCTCCCTGCCCGAAGAGTTGACTCTCTGCCGCTCCCATGCTATACTCGCCCCACGAGAAAAGAACGAATGAGCTACTGGACGGATGCCCGCTTGCAAGCTGCCTCGCCAGAAACGTAGGCAGCCCCGGCGTATCTGTTGAGTGGCGCCAGCGATTGAAATAGGCAGCCGAATTAAGAGAGGGAGCCAGGGGATTATGGCACAGGACATCAAATTGGCCTTTCGACCCGACCGGCAGGGTATGCAGAAGCTGCTCGGCGAGCTGGAAGCCGAAGTGATGGAGGTCGTCTGGGAACGCGGGGAATGCACTGCTCGCGTCGTCCATGAACACCTCCAACACACCAGCCGCTCCCTGGCGTACTCCACGATCAAGACGGTGCTGGAACGCCTCTCTGAGAAGCGCCTGCTGTCGCGCCAGAAGGTTGATAACGCTTACGTCTATCGCCCCGCCTCCAGCAAAGCCGAGTTCACGACGCGCGCGATGCAGCGCATCGTTGATAGCCTGCTTGACAGCTTCCCTGAGCCGGTAGTTGATCACCTGCTCTATCGCATTGACCACGCGACGCCTGAGCAGCGCAGGCGCCTGGAGCATCTGGTGGCCCGCGTGCAAGCGACCCAGCGTAACGGCGCATGAGCCTTTTCTGTGTAGCGCCGCCTTCCAGGCGGCTCGACTATTAGCCGCCTGGAAGGCGGCGCTACAAGTGACAACCGCTGGCATTCAGGGGATGTGGTTCACTTCCCCAGGCAGAAATCGTGGAAGATGCGCTCCAGCAGGTCTTCGGTGGCGGTTTCGCCGGTGATTTCGCCCAGCGCGTTGGCCGCGCCATGCAGGTCTATAGCGACGAAATCGAAGGGCAGCCCTTGCTGAAGCGTTTCCAGCGCCCCGCTGAGATGCTCTGCTGTGCGGCGCAGGGCGTCGCGGTGGCGCGTGTTTGTGACCAGCGCCTCTTCATCGGATGCGCGTCTGACCTGCCCGGCCAGCGCCTGGGCGCGCATCTGCTCCTCCAGCGCCTCCAGTCCGTCCTGCGTAATCATCGAGGTGCGCACGACGGGCGCGTCCGGCCAGTGAACCGTCGCCTCTCTCTCCGCAAGCCGCTGCGGCAAGTCGCTTTTGTTGAGGACGACGATGACTGGCCGCCCGGCGCGCGCGCCGTCGGCCTCTGACGCCGGATGGCCGCGCGCCTCATCCTGAAGCGCGGGGTCGCTGCGGCCAAAGCCCAGGGCATGCAGCGCCGCGCTCACCGCTTCGTCCCGTTCGTTCAGGGGTTCGCTGGCGTCCAGCACCAGCAGCACCAGATCGGCGGCGCGCGCGGCGGCGCGGCTGCGCTGCACGCCGATCTGCTCGATGGGATCGCTGGTTTCGTTGATGCCAGCCGTATCAATCAACTGTACAGGAATGCCGCGCACGTTGGCGTACTCCTCAACGGTGTCGCGGGTCGTTCCGGCAATAGGGGTGACGATGGCGCGCTCGGCGCGCAGCAGGGCGTTGAGCAGGCTGGACTTGCCGACATTGGGCCGCCCGATGATCGCCACGCGCAGCCCCTCTCGATAGAGACGCCCCTGTTCTGCCCCGGCCAGCAGCCGCGCCACCCGTCCCGCTGCGGCTTCGATGCTGGCCCGCAGACGCTCAGGCTCTGGCGCGGAGACATCATCGGGAAAATCAATGCTGGCCTCGATCTGCGCCAGCGCGCCCAGCGTATCCTGGCGCGCCGCCTGGACCTGCTCCGAAAGCCGCCCGCGCAGTTGCGCCAGCGCCAGACTCAGGCTCTCATCGGTGCGCGCGCCGATCACGTCCATGACTGCTTCGGCCTGAGCCAGATCGATGCGGCCATTGAGGAAGGCTCGCAAAGTCATTTCGCCAGGATTTGCCAGCCGCGCGCCCTCACTGAGCGCGGCGTCCAATATGCGGCGCAAGACGAGCGGCCCGCCATGCCCTTGAATCTCGACCACATCTTCGGCGGTATAGCTGTGGGGGCCGCGCATAAAGGCCAGCAGCGCCTCATCCAGCGTCTGGCCTGTGCGCGGCTGAATAGCATGACCGTAATAGAGCCGGTGTGATTCCGGCTGCCAATCGGCGGCGTCCTGATGCTTGCCGGAGCGGCGGAAGATGCGCCGCGCAATCGCCAGCGCCTCTGGCCCGCTGACGCGCACGATGCCGACGCCCCCGATGCCAGGGGGCGTCGCAATGGCGGCAATCGTATCGTTGGCGTTTGTTTGCATAATGAATCTATGATGCTAGCTGTTGTGCTCCAGCCTGGCAATTCCTTCCAATTCCCTGGAGGCGACTCCCATTGCCCATTGCATATCTATCTCTTTTGCCTGATCGTATGCCTGCTCGAAATACGAGCGCGCTTGAGCAAGTTCCTGCTGCTGTTGATACAAGGCGCCAAGCGAGAGCATACAGATCATTTGCGCGACAGGCGTATCCAGCTCCTGGGCGATGGCATAGGCCACCTGGTAATGCGTTGTCGCCTGGGGCAGATGCTGCTGCGCCAGGAGCACATCACCAACGGCAATGTGGGAGAGCGGGAGCAGGATTTTGTAACCGGCGCCTTCCCGCAAGGTCAGCGATTCTGTAAACAGGGTCAGCGTCTTCTCAAGATCGCCCGCTTCCTGAGCGAGACCCGCCAGATGGCGCAGGGCATAGGATTGCTCGATCTGGTAGCCACTCTCCTGGGCAATCGCCAGCGCTCTGGTATAATAGCTTTCCGCTTCGCCCGGCTGCTGCCAGCGTTCATGAATCAGGCCGATATAAAATAATGACTCGGCAATACCCCGCCGATCTTCCAGCTTCTCTCGCCGGGCCAGAGCTTGCTGAAAGTAATCCAGGGCTTGTGTATAGTCGCCTTCGCTGCCATGCACCGTCTTGTTGTAAGCCGCTTGCCCAAGGAGCTGAAGCGCGTCTGCGCTGCCGCCCTCATCCCCGATGGAGGTTGCCAGCCCCTGGGCGCGCAGCAAGGTGGAGGCCGCAGCCTCATAGCCACTGTTGGCATAAAATCCTTTGGTAACGAGCAGCTTGCCTTGCTGAAGCAGCAGCTTTGCCCGGCTGTCGTCCAGCCTCTGTTCTTCGGCTGCATCTTCCAGGAGCAGGGCGCCAGCTTGGAGGGCGGTGAGAGCCGCATCCAGCTTGCCCAGACGGTAATAGGCTTCGGCGATCTCGCACACGGCGCCGATAGCGGTTTGATAGTCCTCGATGAGTCTGTCGAGAGAAGCGTCAGATGCTGTCAAAAAGAACCTCCTGTTCAATGGCTGTCAATACCTCGATCAGTCCTCTGCCGACCCTTCTGAGAACACCACGTCTCGATAAGCCTCGGCAACGGGAAAACGCACGCCCAAACTTGCCAGTTCCACCTCATCGCCTGGCCCAAAGGGATGCAGCGTCCAGAGGCTATCGGTCTCGCGGCGATAGACCTCTATCGCCTGGCGCTGCGTGTCCACCAGGACATATTCTTGCAGCGTCGGGCAGGCGCGATAGTACCCAAACTTCCTGCCCCGATCATAGGCTTCTGTGCCGGGGGAGAGGACTTCAACTGCCAGGCGCGGATACTGGATGGTATCGGCCTGCCCGCGATCTCGCGGATCGCAGCTTACCGAGGCATCCGGGTAGACATAGCGCGTCTCGGATAGACGGACCCGCAAATCAGAGTTATAGATACGGCATGGGTCGCTCAGGCGGCTATGGATGGCGCTCATCATATTGAAACTGATGGTGGCGTGATCGGCGGTTCCCCCGGCTAGCAGATAGGGGTGGCCGTCAATAAACTCATAGCGGGCCTCGCTGCTGCTGCGATCAAGAGCCAGATAGTCCTCGATGCTCATCGCTGTTCGATGCGGTTCAGCAACCATCGTATCCTGCCTTTCGGTTTAGCTGGGGTCACGCGCAGTCGGCTACGCGCCGATATAGCGGGCGTAGAGCGAGCGGGCGATAGCCTGATCGTCGGTGCCTTTGATGATCGCGCGGGCATCGGGAAAGACGGTGAACTCGTAGCCATCCACGCGGAAGCGCAGCAGGAAGTCGTTGAAGTTCACTTCGCCCACTTCGCGCAGCCGCTCAGCCAGCAGCGCAAAGTTCATCGCTGGCGCGTCGTGTCCATTGTCGGCGCGACGCGGCGGGCGCACCTGCACAGCGTTGCGCCCACAGAGCGACGCGCTCTGCCCGCCGCTGGCGTCGTCAAGAAATTCGTAATGGCCCTGGCCGCAGACAGGACAGTCGGGCATGCGCGGGATTTCCATCTGGTCCTGCGTATTTTCCCAGAGGTCCATCCAGAGCATGGCGCGGTTGATCTTTTCTGCCCGGCCCAGCAGGATTTTGAGGGCTTCGGTGGAGGCAATCGAGGCGACAGCGCCGACGATGCCGTTGAGGACACCAGCCGTATCGCAGGTGGGCGTCGTGCCGGGCAGGGGCATCTCCGGGAAGACACAGCGCAGGCAGGCCGTATCGCCTGGCAGGATATTCATGGTGACGCCATAGGAGGCGATTACGCCGCTGTAAATCCAGGGCTTGCCCGCTTTGACGCAGGCATCGTTGAGCAGATAGCGCGTCTCGAAATTATCCGTACCGTCCATCACCAGATCGACGCTGGCAACGATGGCCTCGATATTATCTACGTTGATGTCTTCGGCCAGCGCCGTAATCTCGATTTCAGAATTGATGCGCCGCAGCCTTGCGCTGGCGGCAATGGCTTTGGGCAGGTTGCGCGCCAGATCATCTTCATCGAAGAGTACCTGACGCTGGAGGTTGTTGGCCTCGATAAAATCGCGGTCCGCAATCGTCACATGGCCGACTCCGGCGCGCGCCAGGTTATTTGCCAGCACTGTACCCAGCGCGCCGCAGCCAATAATCGCCACGCGCGAGGCGAGCAAGCGCCCCTGGCCTTCGCGGCCAATGCCAGCGAAGAGCGTCTGGCGAGCATAGCGGTCCGCTAGAGAGGGAGGAGCAGTATCTGGTAGTATCTTGTCATTCATAGGTCGGCTCTGCCTCGCTGATGTGTGCGCCAACGTATGCGAACGCATTACGAAGGATGCCTGCGCGCCTTCGAGCAGGAAACGGGATAGAACGATCTTTCCACACTGCTCATTGTAACACAGTGGCATCCAGAGAACTGAAGATTTGGCGGCTGATGTGAGCTATGCTACAATACGGACACGATGAGTCCACTCTCTTGTGGCGCGCGTCTTTGCGCGGCAGCTTCCGCAAGGGGCGGCAGAGGAGGAACTTGTGTCACAGGCGCCATCTGATACGCCGGGGGATAGACGCCAGCCGAACAATCCTAAAAAGGTGCTGGTGATTGACGACAATCCAACCATTGTCGAACTGGTGAAATACGCCGTTCATTTGCAAGGGAATTACGAGGTGGTGGCGGCGTATGATGGTGAGGAAGGGCTGCGGCGCTTTTATCAAGAACGTCCCGATTGCGTGATTATTGATGTCAAGATGCCGCGCATAGACGGCTATCAACTGGTGCGCTGCCTGCGCGGAGATGCCAACAGCGCGCAGGTTCCCTTGATTATCCTGAGTGCGATGATTCGAGAGGAAGACCAGGCGCGCGGCTATCTTTCAGGGGTTGATGAATACCTGACCAAGCCGTTTAAGCCAGCGGCCCTGGGCGCTGCGCTGGAACGTGTAATGAAGATCACCGCCGAGCAACGCTATCAACGTATGCGTGATCTTGCCGCGCGATACAGAGGCTAGACCAGCCAATTTTACTGTTGAGGATGAGCTATGGAGCAGCAATCAAAGACACGGCAAGAGGCCCAGCAGGAGTCAGTGCATCAGGGGGAGTGGCAAATGGAGAGTGTCCTGTTTGTTGATCCAGAGAGCGACATGCACGAACAGATGGAGCAGATGCTGCAAGACCTCTTTGTGCTGCGCCATGCCAGGACGGCAAGAGAGGCCTGGGACGCGCTTGGGCGCCAGCTTCCGGGCCTGATGATCAGTGAAGTGGACTTGCCCGATCAGAACGGGCTGGAACTCTGCGAGCAGGTGCGCGCCAATCAGGCAGCCGCCGGTCTGCCGATTCTGCTCTTGACGACGCGCGCGGGGATCGGCGATAAAGTCGCCGGATTTATGGCCGGGGCAGATGATTATGTGGTCAAGCCAATTGATCCGCGCTTCTTTAGCGCGCGCGTTCGCTTGCTCTTCCGCTTGAAAGCCCTGGACCAGAGGCCCTCGCAGCAGGGCACCCTTTCGCCTCCACCCTCTCCCTCTTCGCCTCCGCCCCAGCCAGAAGACTTTCAGGGAGAATAATCGCCTTGTAAGCGTTGCTCCTCTCGGCTATAGTTATGCTACTCGATACGATGGCGAATGGCAGCATCCCTTTATTTTCGTTCGCTTGCTGACACCCTGGCGCAGAGGTCGTATACCCGGTGCAAGAGGAGGAGCTTATGGCGATGGCAGCCGATATTGAGCGTATCATTCAGGAACATCAGATTCATACCGTCAAGATTGGTATGCCGGATATGGACGGCGTGTTTCGCGGCAAACGGGTACCGCGCGATAATTTTCTCGCTGGCCTGGACGACGGTTTCGCCCAGTGCGATGTCCTCTTTGGCTGGGATATTGCCGAGGATTTGATCCCCAATTTGCGCTTTACCGGCTGGGATACCGGCTATCCTGATGTCTGGATGAAGCCCGATCTCTCCACCTTTGGGATCGTCCCCTGGGACACAGGCGTTGCCCAGGTGATCTG
Organism: Ktedonobacterales bacterium; assembly: GCA_036557285.1. Lineage (NCBI taxonomy): Bacteria > Bacillati > Chloroflexota > Ktedonobacteria > Ktedonobacterales > Ktedonobacterales bacterium. The sequence continues at coordinate 40,840 of DATBHW010000057.1, read as the reverse complement.
CGATTTTGTGGGTGAGCATGGCGAACCGATCACCATCTCGCCGCGCGCTGTCTTGCAGCGCGTGATAGACCGCGCGGCGGCGCGTGGCTATCTGGTGGAATTGGCGATTGAGCTAGAGTTCCGCCTCTTCCGCGAGACGCAGCAATCTCTGCGGGAGAAGCATTGGCGCGATCTGACGCCGCTTAGCCCGACCAATAGCTGCTATAGTGTCTTCCGCTCCAGCGGCGACGATTTTCTGCTGGGGCCGATCATGCGCCAGATGAACGAGGCGGGCATTGCCGTGGAAGGCTATAACCGCGAGCATGGGCCGGGGATGTATGAGATGAACCTGCATCACGCGCCAGGCGTGGCCGCCGCTGATCGAGCGATGCTTTTCCGCAACGGGGTCAAAGAGATTTGCACGCAGAGTGGTATGACGGCCTGCTTTATGGCGAAGTGGAATCACGAACAGGATGGCAGCAGCGGCCATTTGCACCAGAGCCTCTGGGACGCCGCTGGCAAGAATATTTTCTACGACCAGGCCGCGCCCCACCATCTCAGCGACGCGCTGAAACAGTATTCGGCGGGCGTGCTGAAGCTGCTGCCCGATTTCCTGGCTCTGTACGCGCCCAATATCAATTCGTATAAGCGTTTTATGGTGGGGACATGGGCGCCGACGACAGCCACCTGGGGCATCGAAACGCGCACGACGGCGCTGCGCCTGGTGCCAGGCGCGATGAAGGCGACGCGCCTGGAAAACCGCGCGCCAGGGGCCGACACCAACCCCTATCTGGCAATGGCGGCTTCGGTGGCGTCGGGCCTGTATGGGCTGGAGCAAAAGCTGGAGATGCCCCCGGCGGCGCGGGGCAACGCCTACGCGCTTTCAGCGGAGGAAGCGCCGCCCCTGCCGCGCACGCTGGAGCAGGCGATTGAGCGTTTCAATCGCAGCGATCTGGCGCGCGAGTTTTTTGGCGAGGAGTTTGTCGAACACTATGTCGCTATGCGCCGCTGGGAAGTGGAGTGCTACAATAAAGTGGTTGATGAATGGCAGCGCGAACGCTATTTCGAGATGGTCTAGAGGATACGCATGCGATTAGCCAATAAAGTAGCGATCATTACCGGCGCGGGCAGCGGCATGGGCCGCGCGGCGGCGTTGCTCTTTGCGCGTGAGGGCGCAAAAGTGGCGGTGGCCGACCTGGACACGAAAACGGGCGAAGAGACGGTGGCCGAGATTCGCTTGGCGGGCGGCGACGCGCTGTTTGTGCCGGTGAACGTGGCCGATGAAGCGCAGGTGCGGCGCATGGTCGCGGCGACCGTCGAGCGTTTCGGGGCGCTGCACATCCTCTATAACAATGCGGGCATCATGCCTGCCGATGACGGCTCTGTCACCGATATAAGTGAGCAAACGTGGGATAAGGTGCTGGATGTGAACCTCAAAAGCGCCTTTTTCTGCTGCAAATACGCTGTTCCTGAGATGGTGAAGACTGGCGGCGGCTCGATCATCAATATCGCCTCGTTCGTCGCGCTGCTGGGCTGCACTGTGCCGCAGGATGCCTACACGGCCAGCAAAGGCGGGATGATCTCGCTGACGAAATCGCTGGCGGTGCAATATGCCAGGCAGGGGATTCGCGCCAACGTCATCTGCCCGGGGCCGATTGAGACGGCGCTCTTGCGTACCCTCTGGACCAGCGAGGAAGAGCGCAGCAAGCGGCTGAACCGTATCCCCCTGGGCCGCTTTGGCGCGCCGGAAGATATTGTCTATCTGGCGCTCTATCTGGCCTCCGATGAGGCAAGCTGGACCACCGGAGCCGTGATGGTCGTGGATGGCGGCATCACTTCTCATTATTTCTGAGCGCGTCTGGCAAAACTGGCGCGTGGGCTATTGCGTGTACCGCCGCCGTCCCTGGCGGCGAACCGCTGGCCTGAGCAAACGTTCGCGCTGACAAGCAGCCTTTGCCTCTGCGCCCCCTTCGCCAGCCTCCCTGCTGGCGCCGCACGCGCAAAGCTGCTCTTTAACCGGATTTGGTTTGAGACTCTCCTGAGCCAGTTGAGCGTTGCTGCCTGACGTCAGGTGGACCAGCAGTTGCGGGATGGTCACAAAGGTAAAGCCGCGCTTCTGCAATTGTTCGATGATGGTGGGCAGCGCCTTTACCGTTTGTGAGCGGTCCCCACCGCCATCGTGCATCAGAATGATAGCCCCGTTCTTCGCGTTGACGCGCACCGTACTGATGATGGAGCCGACGCCAGGGCGCGCCCAATCATGGGGGTCAATGTTCCATAAGATCGTCGAGAGCTTGAGCGAGTGCGCGATGTCAAGTACCTGGCGATTATAGGCTTCGTAGGGTGGGCGGAACACATAGGGGTGAACGCCTGTCACCTGCTGGATGATATTGCGCGTATTGGTAAGCTGCTGAGTGATCTGATGGGCGCTCAGCGTGGTGAGATCGAGGTGATTCCAGGTGTGATCGCCCACTGCATCCCCAGCAGCCACCACTGCGCGCGCCAGATCGGGATAACGCTGCACCCATATACCCAGCATAAAGAAGGTTGCCAGGACGTGATAGTGCTGGAGGACATTGAGGATCGCGCGGGTGTAGCCAGCGGAAGGGCCATCATCAAAGGTCAGGGCGATTTCGTGCAGTTTCGGATTGCCATGCGCCGCCAGATACACCAGCGGGGGCGGGGGCGTGGGGGTTGGTGTGGGCGTAGGTGTGGCGGTTGGCCTGGCTGGCTGCTGCGCCAGACTCGATGGTCTGCTGTCGCTAATGACCAGCAGCGTCAGCAGCACAGCAACTAAGATAGCAAGAAACAGAAAGCGGCGATAAAACGGCGGCGGTTGGCGAGCAGCCATAGGTCGCCTCCTTGATCAATCAGGATTCAGGTCAGGAATGTGAAGCTCTGCTCCATCTGTGTGAAGTACTGGCGGCGATTGCTGTCAAAGCTGCCTGTGGTCGAGGCGTAAGAGAGCAGATAGAGCTGGCCCTTATAGACTATCGTTTCGACGATGGCGTGAGCGATGCCGCCAAAACTGTCGCACTCCTCCCGTGTCCACTGCTGCCCGGCGAGAGTGACGGTGGTGTGGCCGTTGGTGGTAGCCCCAAAGACAACGCAGAAAGCGTCGTCGTTGGAGCCGGTATCTGATGATTGCGCAGAGCCACCGTTGACGACTTGCACCACCTGGCTCGCCGGTCCGTCGAACTCTTCGCCTGAGCCATTCACCGTAATGGCTGCCTTCATTGACCAGCCGGACGCAGTTGGATAAATGATGCTGAAGCTGTGATCGGTGTGCGTGTAGAGCTTGAAGCCAGTTGGGATCGGCCCTGTCGTCGGTGTGGGCGTCGTCTGGAGGTTTGCGCCGAGAGAACCGAAGGGGCCGTTCCCCGTCAGGCCGAGCGCGAGCAGCATACCGCCCAGCAGCACGACCAGCGCCAGAGCCGAGATCAGCGCGATCAGGCCGGTTTTCTTCTTCCGGGGCGGCGGCTTTATCGGAAGCGCCGGGCTGACAATGGGCTGGCTCGACGGGGCCATGCTCCCAGGCGGCGGGCCATAATTGCTGGCGGGCCTGGTGTCATAGGAGCCGGGGGAAGATGCTGGCGTGGGCGCCGCGCTGCTCTGCTCGTAGGGGGTCGCCAGGTCAGCGTAATGTGACGACGCGGGCGGGGGAAATGACGCCCCCGCCGGCGGCTGGATAAATTGGTTTGATGGCTGCCAGGCAGGCGCGCTTGACGCCGGAGAAGAAGCGGCTTCTGCCTGGGCCTCCTGTACGGCTCGCGCCAGCGCCTGGGCGCTCTGGAAGCGTTCATCGCGGTCTTTCGCCAGCGCCGTTTGCAGCGCCTCCACGATGCGCGGGGAAAGGCTGGGGTTGAGCGTGCGCGGATCGGGCAGGGGCGCGGTGGTGTGCTTCATCAACACCTGAAGCGGGGTGCTGCCTGAATAGGGGACCGAGCCGGTAAGCATCTGGTAGAGGACAATGCCCAGGCTGTAGATGTCGCTGCGCGTGTCGGCCTGCCCCATCGCCTGTTCCGGGGCCATATATTCGGCTGAGCCGACGCCCGCTCCGGTGGCCGTAATCGTCTTTTCGCTGCGATCACGGGCGATGCCAAAATCGGCCAGCAGGACGTGCGTATGCTGCTGCAAAAGGACGTTCTGCGGCTTGATGTCGCGGTGGATGATGCCCTGGCTGTGGGCGTAGTGGACCGCGCCGCACAACTGGGTGAACAGAGGCCGCGCCTCTTCCAGAGGCAGCGGCCTGTTGCGCTGCCTGATGAGATCGCGCAGCGTGCCTTCGCGGACGAGCGGCATCACCAGATAGAGCGCCTGGTCTTCTTCGCCAAACTCGATGAGCGGCAGGATGTTGGGATGCGAGAGGCGCGAAATGGACTGGGCTTCGCGCAGAAAGCGGGCGCGAAACTCTTCTTTTTCGCTGAAGCCGGGGCGGATTACTTTCACGGCGACCTCGCGGCTAAAGGCGGTCAACTGCCTGGCGCGATAGACTTCGGCCATGCCGCCGCTGCCGATCTGCTCGACCAGTTCGTAATCCCCCAGGCGCGTCCCCTCTAGTCCTGCCATAGAACGTCTTCTCCTGGCTGAGTGCCAGCATCATAGTGATGAACATTAGCGCCTACTGATGAGAGCAGGGACTAGACGGTATAAACAAACTGCCATAATGGACTGAAAGACCCCTGGCCCCCTGAGCCTACGGATGCGACCTTCCAGCAGCCCGCTTGCTTGCCTACAAAGTCGAATGTGTAGCTGGTTCCGGTTACCGTTACCGGTGAGTAGGCGGTAAGTGGATCGGAGCACGAATTGCCTCCCGCGAAGTAGATTTGTACGACGTATGAAGTTGCGCCATACACAGATCGCCAGGTAAGGGTGGTTGTACGAGGGAAATTACTGAACGACGCCCCATTCGCTGGGGAGAGTAGCGCTGGCGGTGGTGGAATGGCTGGTGGCGTTGGAGTATGCGTCGGCGTTGGCGTCGGCGTGCGCGTCGGGGTTGGCGTGGGCGTTGGTGTGGCGGTGGCCGTCGCCGTCGCGGTGGCTGTCGCTGTGGGTGTGGCTGTTGGCTGAGCCGTCACCGTCACGCCGCCCTGATTGGCGGTCTGGCCGTTGGATTTTGAGCCAAACAGGCCATAGGCGACGGCCACCGAAGAGAGAATCACGGCCAGGACCAGCGCGCCTATCAGCGCGGCAATGAGCGGGCCACGCCTGCGCCGGGGACCGGACGGCGGAGGAAACTGGCCCCCGCCAGCATAGGGCGGCGGGCCAGCGCGCCCCCGCTGCTGCCAGCCCGCGCCGGTCATTGCCGCTCTGCCGCCTGTGGTATTCCAGGTAGGCTGATCGTAGTCTGCCCCTTCAGGCGAAACGTTGGCCCAGCCTGCGGGCGGTCCCTGGCGGCCAGTCGCGCCGGTCATGCCGCCTGGCCCGACCGGCGCGGGGCCGCTGGGAAACTCTTGCGGCGGCCCCTCAACCGGCATATCCCTGAAATCCTGTCCATGCCAGGTGGTCTGTTTAGTCAGCGACTTGGGTGGGGGCGCAATCGAGATCGGCGGCTGATGAGCGCCAGCGGCTCCAGCCGCGCCCGCCGCTGCATCGGGCCGCACTTGCTGGACCGCGCGCCCCAGCGCCTGCGCGCTGTGAAAGCGACGATTCGGGTCTTTCGCCAGCGCGCTTTGCAACACCTGCACGATCTCGGCGGGCAGGCTGGGGTTCAACAGGCGTGGATCGGGCAGCGCGTCATTGGTATGCTTCATCAAGACCTGGAAGGGGGTGCTGCCCGAATAGGGGACGGAGCCGGTGAGCAACTGATAGAGAACGATGCCCAGGCTGTAGATGTCGCTGCGCGCGTCGGCCTGGCCGATAGCCTGTTCTGGCGCCATGTATTCGACAGTGCCAATGCCCGCGCCTGTGGTCGTCATATGCTGCGTTTCTGCGGTATCGCGCGCGATGCCAAAGTCAGCGAGCAGGACATGGGAGCGCCGCTGAAGCAGCACGTTCTGAGGTTTGATGTCTCGATGGATGATGCCTTCTTCGTGGGCGTACTGTACGGCCTCGCACAACTGGGTGAAAATAAGGATGGTTTCATCCAGCGCCAGCGGGCCGTTGCGCTGCTTGAGCAGATCGCGCAGCGTACCCTCGCGGGCCAGTGGCATGACGAGATACAGCGTTTCGTTTTCTTCGCCAAACTCGATGAGCGGCAAAATATTGGGATGCGAGAGCTTGGAGACAGCCTGGGCCTCTCGCAGAAAACGCTCACGAAATGAGCTATTTTCGCTGAAACCCACGCGAATGATCTTGATCGCTACCTCGCGGCCAAAGGCGGTAAGCTGCCTGGCGCGATAGACCTCGGCCATCCCGCCGCTCCCAATCCGCTCGATAAGCTCATACGCGCCCAGGCGCGTCCCTTCCAGGCCAGCCATACAAAACCCTCCTGCCCGCAGCAGCGATACATACCGTGAGCCGCTCTACCGGCTCTGTATTTTTGCAGGTTTGATTATAGCATACCTCTGTTAGCCTGTCTGCGAGATCGCTCACTATTTCGGCATGCCGCACCCGGATGGAAGCAGCATACTTGTAGCGCCGCCGTCCCTGGCGGCTGAACGCTCGCCGCCAGGGACGGCGGCGGTACACGCGGCGGCCTCTTGCGTGTACCGCCAGCCTCCGTGCTGGCGCGGGCGGGGGTGTGGCGCAGCCTGCGCCCGCTGCCCCTCGAACAACTCTCAGGGAAAGCGTGCTGTCGCAGCGGCGCTACAGATGATGAGGGGCCAGGGCCGCCTTAGAGCGCCTCACACAACCTCCGCACGAGCAGGGGCGGGGTTGTAGCGCCGTCCTTCCAGGCGGCAGGGGTGGGGCCAACCGTTGGTTTTGTGAGGCATTCTTATGAGCCAGTCGTTGGGGTGGGCGATTCCGAAGGCGTTGTAGGGCCAGGTGTCGGGCTGGACTCAGGGGACGATGGTGGGCTGGGCGATGGGCCAGGCGATGGCGTAGTCGGCGAAGGCTCCGGTGTGCCTGGCGACGGAGACGGAGACGGGGAAGGCTCTGGTGTGGTTGGCGATGGTGATGGCGGCGGATATGTTGGCGTTGGTGTCGGTGTATTGGTTGGCTGCGACGTGGGCGTGGGCGATGGCGTGACTGGTTGCCCGCCAGAACTGCCTGCGCTGGGGCGCAGCCATCCCAGGCCGAAGTAACCATAGGCAATGGAAGAAACGGCGATCACTAAGACGAGCGCGACGATCAGCGCGACCAGCAGCGATCCGTGTCCGCGCCTGTGGTCGTGGTCGTCGGGCGGGCCTCCTCCTCCGGGCGGCGGGCCATCATAGCCGGGCGGCTGACCACCGCCAGCCTCATGGTGTCGCCAGAAGTCGTCCTGTCCGGCCCAGGTGGGCGCGTCGTGCCATGCCTCTCTCTGAGGGGGCTGACCGGGCCAGCCGCGTTCGGCTACAGGCGGTATGACCAGCGGCCCAGCAGGAGGCGCTCCTGTGGGCGCCGCGTTGCCGCTCTGATAGGGTCGAGTCGCCAGGGTTTCTGACGATGCTGACGGGATGGCTCCTGGGCCGCCCGGCCAGATGGCCTGACCAGCAGCCTGCGGGAATTTGATGATGCCACTCGCTTGCTGAACGGCCTGCCTGAACGCCGCTGCGCTCACGAAGCGGTCCTGCGGTTCTTTTGCCAGGGCTATCTGGAGCGCCTGAACAAGCTCAGTTGAGAGGTTAGGGGCATACCTGCGCGGGTCGGGCATAGGCTCGCTCGTTTGATTGAAGAGGACATGCAGGGGTTCGCTGCCTGAATAGGGCGTTGCCCCCGTCAACATCTGGTAGAGAACGACGCCCAGGCTGTAGATGTCGCTGCGCGCGTCGGCCTGGCCGACGGCCTGCTCAGGAGCCATGTATTCGATAGCGCCAGGGCCAGCTCCGGCCAGCGTCATGTGGCTGGCGAAGCGGTCACGAGCGATGCCAAAGTCGGACAGCAGGACGTGGGAGCCTCGCTGAAGCAAGATGTTCTGCGGCTTAATGTCGTGGTGGACAATGCCCTGATCGTGGGCATATTGCACCGCATTGCAAAGCTGCGCGAAGAGCGGCATGGCTTCGGCGCCTGGGAGCGCCTCGCCGCGCCGCTGGAGCAGGTCGCGCAGCGACCCTTCATGGACGAGCGGCATCACCAGATACAGTGTCCCGTTTTCTTCGCCAAAATCGAGCAGGGGTAGGATGTTGGGATGCGAGAGCTGCGAAATGGCGGTTGCCTCGCGCAAAAAGCGGGCGCGAAACGTTGGGTCTCCCGTATAGTCTGGACGGATCACTTTCAGCGCGGCTTCACGGCCAAGGGCGCTCAGTTGTTTGGCGCGGTACACTTCGGCCACGCCACCGCCACCAATGCGCTGGATTATTTCATAGGGTCCGAGTCGCGTGCCTTCTAAACCAGCCAAAGAATATGATGCCTTCCCGCCTCGCGGAGAGGGAATACGCTATACCATAATCACCTGCTTTGTGCATCCGCTGTGCCAGCGTCTTCTTTTGCTGGCCCCTGGCTAGGCGCTCTCTGCTGCTGCGGGGATGTACTCCATCTGGCGCGCCGTCTGGCGAGCAAGGTCATCTCCATGCAAGCGCGCGACGAGATGCAGCGCCATGTCTATGCCCGCGCTGATGCCAGCGGAGGTGACAATGTTCCCCTCGTCAATGTAGCGAATATTCTCAAGGACCGTCGCGCCGGGCAGGCTGGCGCGCAGGCGCTCGATGCTGCCCCAGTGGGTGGTGACGCGGTGGCCCTCCAGCAGCCTGGCCCGACCCAGCAGGAAAGCGCCTGTGCAGACAGAGGTAGTAAGCTGCGCGCGCGTGGCCTGGCTGCGAATCCAGTCAATGAGCCGGAGGTTCTCGGCCTCGCGGCGCGTACCCCAGCCGCCCGGAACGACAAGCAGGTCAATGGGCGGATGATTGTCGAGGCTGTAATGCGGCTGAACGAGCAGCCCGCCGACGCAGCGAATGGGCTGCCCATCGGCGCGCTCGGCCAGCGTAAAGACGGTGAGCGGCGGCTCTTTGTTAGCCGCTTGCGCGAGTTTGGCGGCCACTGAGAAGACCTCGAAAGGGCCGCAGAAGTCCAGCACTTCGACATCGTCAAAGATCAAGATGCCGATATTCATGTAGTCATCTCCTCTTGGTCGGATTGGCTCAGCCCCGCTGCCTCCAGCGCGGCGTCGAGACGGTCAGATCGAGCAAAGCGCGCTACCTGGGAATGTTTCACGTGAAACACTGACGCTAGCTTCCTTTCAACTCACTTTTGCAAAGGGAGTTTGGACCGTCACGCCGGATGCCTTGATTGTAACTGTTCAGCCAGCGCCTCTGGCGCGGTAACGGGCTGCTTGCAGGCAAAGTTCTGGCAGACGTAGGCGGTGGCTGCGCCGTCTCGCTGTGGACGCTCTTGCAAGAGCGGAACAGTATTGATCGCTGTGGTGTCGTCTGGTCTGGCGACGGCCAGCACCAGATTGGGCCGGAACTGCCGATTGACGACATCGAGCAGGGCGCGCGTGTCGGGCGCAGCGGGATCGCCGATGACAGCGACTTCGTGGACCGGGCCGATCAGGAAATCCAGGGCGATCAGCATCTGGCTGAGGGCGCTGGGATGTTCGGCCATTGCCGGAACGAGCGGGCGCAGGATGGTTTCGGCGCGAGCGCGATAGGCGTCTTCGCCGGTATAGGCGGCCAGGCGCAGCAGCAGTTCGACGGCGGAACTGTTGCCGGAAGGCGTAGCGTTGTCCATCAGTTCTTTGGGGCGGCCCACCAGTTCTTCGTGGTCTTTGCCGGTGCTGAAAAAGCCGCCGTCCGTTTCGTCCCAGAAGAGATCGATCATCTGGTCGGCCAGTTGGCGCGCTGCGCTGAACCAGCGCGGGGTATGTGTGGTCTGATACAGTTCAAGCAGGGCGAGCGCGAGGTTGGCGTAGTCCTCCAGGTAGCCTTTGAGTTTGGCCTGCCCGTCCCGATAGCTGCGCAAGAGCCGCCCGCTGCTGTTCATAGTGGCGAGCAGGAAGTTGGCGGCGCGTTCGGCGCTGGCGCGGTAGTCGTCGCGGCCCAGCACGCGCGCGGCCTCGGCAAAGCTGCGCAGCATCAGGCCGTTCCAGCCGGTAAGGATTTTGGTGTCCAGTCCCGGCCAGACACGCTCCGAGCGTCGCCTGTACAGCACCTCGCGGCCCCGCGCCAGCGCCTGCTCCAGCCGTTCGACGCTGACGCTTTGCTGCTCTGCGATCTCTTTGAGCGCGTGATCAACGTGCAGAATGTTTGTATGCTCGAAGTTGCCGCGCTCAGTAACATCGTAGAAGGCGCAAAAGAGCGCGCCGTCTTCTTCGCCCAGCGCGGCCTTGACTTCCGCCGGAGTCCAGAGATAGAACTTGCCCTCGACGCCTTCGCTGTCGGCATCCTGAGTGGAATAAAAGCCGCCGTCCTGGCTCAGCATCTCGCGCTGCACGTAATCCAGCGTTTCCTCGCAGATGCGGCGATAGAATGGCTCGCCCGTGATCTGATAAGCGTGCAGATAGGCGCGGCTGAGCAAAGCGTTGTCGTAGAGCATCTTCTCGAAGTGCGGCACAAGCCAGCGATCATCAACGGCGTAGCGATGGAAGCCGCCGCCGATCTGATCATAGATGCCGCCGTTCGCCATCATTTCCAGGGTGAACTCGACCATGCCCAGTTCGGAGTCCCTGGGGCTGGCTGAGGCGCTTTTGTCCTGCTGCGTGGCGCTGGCGGTTGTCTCGGCGTCTTGCGCGGCCCGGCGCAGGCGCTGATGCAGCAGGAAATCCAGCGACATCGGATGCGGAAACTTGGGCGCGCCGCCGAAGCCGCCATGCGTGCCATCGAACGAGGCGGCGAGCCGCCCGACGGCCTCTTTGAGAGCAGCCTGCCCGCTGGCAGCGTCTTCCTGGCCGATCTCGCCAGCAGACGCCTGCTCCAGCCGGACGCGGCGGCTGTAGAAGTCGCGGAACTGCGCGGCGGTCTCCTCGACCTGCTCGCGCTTGTTGCGGTAATAATCGCTGATGCGCTGCAAGAGCGTGGGGAAGCCGGGCATGCCGTAGCGGTCTTTGGGCGGGAAGTAGGTGCCGCCGTAGAAGGGCAGACCCTCCGGCGTGAGGAAGACGGTCATGGGCCAGCCGCCGCTGCCGGTCATGGCCTGGACGGCATCCATGTAGAGGGCGTCAATATCCGGGCGCTCCTCGCGGTCCACCTTGATACTGACAAAGTGTTGGTTCATCAAGCGAGCCGTCTCTTCGTTCTCGAAGCTCTCAGCAGCCATGCGGTGACACCAATGGCATGCGCTGTAGCCTACACTCAGCAAGATTGGCCTGTCTTCTGTCTTTGCTTTTGTCAGCGCCTCCTCACTCCAGGGATACCAATCAACGGGGTTGTGGGCATGCTCAAGCAGATAAGGGCTGGTTTCATGAATCAGCCGGTTCGTATGACGAGGCTTGGTGTCTATATGCTCCTGATTGCTCATCGGGTTCTCTCCCTGTCCAGCCCTTGTAGGATTTCAACTTGCTCTTTCTTCTATTTCCCGCATAGTAACAAGCCTAGCACAAACTCTGAGCGCAGGGCAAGGAGGTTTCCTGGCAGGCCAGGGCTATGCACAAGCCCGCTGGCGGCTGAAGGCCACGCCTGGAGGCTCTGCCGCAAAGGCCGCCTGCGGCGACGGGTGCTTGCGGGAACCCAGTCCCGCATTCTCGCTCCCGTTGGTCGCTCGCGCACCCGTGCCTGCGCGGCCTGGGACGAAGACGCCGCGCAGGGCTGGGGGAGCCTTCGGAGGCAGGCAAGAGGTTATAGATGTGTAGGAACTTCTAGAGACCGTCTGAACCAGAACCTATCTCGCCTGTGCTGGATCAGGCGCTTCAGCCGTTGCAGCCAACGCTGGATATGTCCTGTGGTCTGTGCTGGTTGGGGCTTGGGGAATGGCGCCAGAGGACGCTCAAACAGCCAGGGTTCAGGCATCAGTGTTTTCACCAGACCGTGAAGAGAGAGAAAGCTGAGCACGTCGCGGATTTCAGGGTGGGGGCAGCGGGTAGCGTCGGACAAATCAGCTACCGTAACCGTGCCATCACAGCGATAGAGGATGTCTTGCTGAAAGAGGGAGAGGGGGCGCACGTGATACCTGGCACAGAGCGTGCGCTGATAGCGTAGGGTGAAATCAAACGTTCCTGTAGTCTGCATGGGCATGGTTCCTTTCCGATGCTTGCCATGCCCACGCGCCATAGGCTACAATAGCCATACCGGCGCGTGGGTTCTTTACGGGTTCTCGCGGGTTGGTACTGTTGGCCGCTTAGGTACCTGACCCGTATCTAAGCGGCCCGTGAATTATCAAGGGGCGCGTAAAACCTCTGCCTTCAGGCATGGGGATAAAAGCGCCCTGGTTGCGGTTGACATAGAGGCCCATCATGTGCTACAATAGGTACATGAAACGGTCTACACATTTTCGCCTAACTGAGGATGCCAGGATGCTTTTGGAGCGACTGGCAGCAGCCGATGGGATTTCCCAGACGGCAGTGATGGAACTGTTGATTCGTGAGGCCGCCCGCAAGCGAGGTATCCGTGCTGATACTGGAATACAAGCTCAGGACCAATCAGGAAAGCCGCGCCGCGATTGATGAAGCCATCCGCACCACGCAATTCATCCGCAATAAGGCTATCCAGCTGTGGATGGACACGCGGGACACGAATGCCTATGCTCTGAATCAGTACAGTGCCCAACTCGCAAAGGAGTATCCCTTTGCGGCCCGCCTCAATTCGATGGCCCGGCAAGCCAGCGCAGAACGCGCCTGGCAATCTATTGCCCGCTTCTATGACAACTGCCAGACGAAGAAACCCGGCAAGAAGGGCTATCCCCGCTTCCAGAAGGATAACCGTTCCGTTGAGTACAAAACCTCTGGCTGGAAGCTGGAACCGGACGGCAAACGTATCACCTTCACCGATGGACACGGCATTGGCACACTCAGACTGATCGGTACGCGCTCTATCGAAACCTTTCCCCTGGCTCAGATCAAGCGCGCGCGTCTGCTCAAGCGTGACGATGGCTACTATGTGCAGTTTGCCGTCCAGGCAGACCGAAAGACTCCGCATGAGCCGACAGGGAAGCAGATCGGCATTGACGTAGGGCTGAAAGCCTTCTATACCGACTCGGACGGCCAACAAGTAGCCAATCCCCGCTATCTCCGCAAAGCAGAAACGAAACTCACGCGCCTGCATCGGCGCGTCTCGCGTAAGGTGAAGCGCGGGAAAAACCGCAAGAAGGCGATCAAACGCCTGGCAAAAGGCTATCTCAAGGTCAGTCGGCAGCGTAAAGACTTCGCCGCCAAGACGGCAAGTGCGTTGGTCAGGTCTAACGACCTGATTGCCTATGAAAACTTGCAGATTGCCTCCCTGGTCAAGAATCACCATCTGGCGAAGAGTATCAGCGATGCCAGTTGGGGGCTGTTCCTCACTTGGGTGCGCTATTATGGCGGGCTGCATGGTATTCCCATTATGGCGGTCTCCCCACACTACACCAGCCAGGATTGCAGCAGGTGCGGCGAACGGGTGAAGAAAACGCTCAGCATGCGTACTCATGTCTGTCCTTCCTGTGGCCTGGTGCTGGACCGCGATCAGAATGCCGCCCTCAATATCTTAGAACTCGCTCTCCGTACCGCCGGGCAGGCGGGAACGGGCAGCCGCAAGGCTGCGAACGCTTCTGGACAATCAACCGCTGGTGGACGCAGGAAGCTGCGATCTGCTAAGTTGGCTGGCTGAAGGAAGAATCCCCTTGCGTATAGCTTTGGGGAGTGTCAATTCGTGAGGCCATGCAGCAGGCGGGCGTCCCATTTGAGAGGCTCAATACTATTATTGTAACGCACCAGGACTTGGACCATATTGGCAGCTTGCCAGTTATGCTGAAGGAAGCGCCGCAAAAAGTCGAAGTCTTAGCGAATGAAATCGAAAAGCCGTTTATTCAGGGCGACCAGAGGCCGCTGAAATTAACGCCGCAGGCCATCGCTCAGGCGGTGGCCGCTTTACCGGCTGAGATGCCGGAGGAGGCGCGCCAGGCATTTCAGGCGAGGCTTGAGAACCCGCCAAGGGCTGCCGTAGACAAAACGGTTGCGGATGGCGAGGAACTGCCGTACTGCGGCGGCATTACCGTGATCAACACGCCGGGCCACACGCCTGGGCATATCTGCCTGTATCATCGCCAGAGTAAGACGCTGATCGCCGGAGACGCGCTGAGGGTGGTGGATGGGCAGTTGCAGGGGCCGAGCCAACAAGCAACACTTGATATGCCGCTGGCCCTGGAGTCACTGAAAAAGCTCGCGCGGTACGACATCGAAACGGTTATCTGCTATCACGGCGGCCTCTATCGCGGGGAAGCGAACCAGCGCCTGGCCGCATTGACCTGAGCAAGAACAACGACAGACGCTCAGGCGATCTGGAAAGAGACATGAGGATGTCTAACCGGCAAAGCAGACGGATTTTGACGATCAACACGGGTTCGTCCAGCCTCAAGGCGGCGCTCTACGACCTGGACAGCGAGGAACGGCTGCATATCTCGGCGCAGGTGGAGCGCATCGGCCTCTCCGGCAGTCGGCTGCGTATTGCTGACGACAGCGGCGCGACTCTGCTGGATGAGCGGCGCGATCTGTCTGACCACGCGGCTGGCTTGCAGATGGTATTTGACGGGCTGCGACAGCGCCAGCTTGATAGTAACCTGGATGCGATAGGGCATCGGGTGGTGCATGGGGGCAGCCGTTACAGCGAACCACATCTGATTGATGCTAACCTCTTAAACGCACTTCAAGGGTTAGTCTCTATTGATCCCGATCATCTGCCCCAGGCGATCAGCGCCATTCAATCTGCGCAGCGGGCGTACCCTGCTCTACCCCAGGTGGCCTGCTTTGATACAGCCTTTCACCGCAGCATGCCCCGCGTCGCGCAGCTCTACGCGCTCCCTCGCCGGTTGGCGGATGAGGGCGTGCTGCGCTATGGCTTTCACGGCCTCTCGTATGAGTACATTTTGCGCGCCTTGCGCAAGGAAGACGCTGGCGCGGCTGATGGGCGGGTGATTATCGCGCACCTGGGGAACGGGGCCAGCATGGCCGCTGCGCAGGGCGGCGCGAGCGTTGAGACGACAATGGGCTTCAGCCCTACGGGCGGGCTGGTGATGGGTACGCGCTCCGGCGATCTGGACCCTGGCGTGCTGCTCTATCTGCTGGCAGCGCAAGGCATGGATGCTGCTACAGTGAGTAAGGTGGTCAACCATCAAGCGGGACTTCTAGGCGTCTCAGGAACGAGCGCAGACATGCGCGATCTGCTGGAGCGGGAAGCTTCGGACCCGCGCGCCGCCGAGGCGATTGCGCTCTTCTGCTATCAGGCGAAGAAGTTCCTGGGGGCGCTGGCGGCTGCGCTGGGCGGGCTGGAGACATTGATCTTTACCGCCGGGATTGGTGAACGTGCCGCCGTTGTTCGCCAGCGCATCTGCGCGGGGCTGGAGTTCCTGGGCATTACCCTGGACCCGGCGCGGAATGAAGCGCACGCGCCGATCATTTCCCGTGATGGGGGGCCTGCCGTCGTGCGCGTGATGCAAACGAACGAAGACCTGATGATCGCCCGACATACCTATCGCCTGCTTTCACGAGGGAATTAACCATGCTTCAATTTGATACCACCATCTCCAGTACGGTTCGCGGGCACGGCAAAGTCCCCCAGCCGCCAGCAGCCCCGGCCAAAGGGCCGCTTTCAGCAGAACTGCTGGATAAGATGCAGCGTTACTGGAGCGCCGCCAATTATCTGACCATCGGACAAATCTACCTGCAAGACAACCCCTTGCTGCGTGAGCCGCTTACCCCGCAGCACATCAAGCCGCGTCTGCTGGGCCACTGGGGTACGTCGCCTGGCTTGAGTTTCATTTATGTCCACCTGAACCGGCTCATCAAAGAGCAGGCTGTGGATATAATTTACCTGGCCGGGCCGGGTCATGGCGGTCCGGCGCTGATAGCAAACGTCTATCTGGAGGGGACATACTCCGAAATCTATCCAGACATCCCGCAGAACAGCGAGGGGCTGCGGCGGTTATTCCGCCAGTTTTCGACGCCCGGCGGCATCCCCAGCCATGTCAGTGTCCCCACGCCCGGCTCCATTCATGAAGGCGGTGAGCTTGGCTATGTCCTGACCCATGCCTTTGGCGCAGCCTTCGACAACCCGGACCTGATCGTCGCGGCGGTGGTGGGCGATGGCGAAGCCGAGACGGGGCCGCTGGCAGGCTCCTGGAAGGGGACCAGCTTCCTCAATCCCGCGCGAGATGGCGCGGTGCTGCCCATCTTGCATCTCAACGGCTACAAAATTGCTGGCCCAACGGTGCTGGGCCGTTCAAGTGACGCGGAGGTGCGCGGCATCCTGGAGGGCAACGGCTACGCGGTTTATTTTCTCGAAGGCGACGATCCCATGCGGCTGCATCAGGAGTTTGCCGCGACGCTGGATAGCTGCTATGCTCAGATTCGCGCCATTCAGCGGGAGGCGCGGGCGAAAGGCGTCTCCGGGCGGCCACGCTGGCCCGCGATTGTGCTGCGCACGCCCAAGGGCTGGACCGGACCAAAGGAAGTGGATGGGCTGCCGGTGGAAGGCACGTTCCGCGCGCATCAGGTGCCGCTGGGCAAAGTGCGCGACGATCCGCGCCAACTGGCCCATCTTGAAGCCTGGATGCGCAGCTATCAGCCTGAAGCACTCTTCGGCCAGAACGGCAGGCTGATTCCTGAGTTGGCCGAACTCGCGCCAGAGGGCGAGCGCCGCATGGGCGCGAACCCGCATGCCAACGGGGGCAAGCTGCTGGTAGAACTGGACGTGCCCGATTTCCGCGACTACGCGCTGCCGGTGAAGCATCCGGCGACGGAGCAGCATGAGTCCACGCGCCAGCTCGGCAAGCTGCTGCGCGACATCTACGCGCGCAATGCGCAGCAGGCGAACTTCCGGCTGTTCTGCCCCGATGAAACGACCTCGAACCGGCTGGGCAATGTCTTTGAGGTCGAAAATCGCTGCTTTGTGGGCAAGACCATCGCTATTGACGATCATGTCTCGCCCGCTGGCCGGGTGATGGAAGTGTTGAGCGAACATCTCTGCGAGGGCTGGCTGGAAGGCTATCTGTTGACCGGACGGCATGGGCTGTTTGCCACCTACGAAGCGTTTGCGATGGTGTCGGCTTCGATGACGGTGCAGCATACGAAATGGCTGGAAGAAAGCGTCAGGCTGCCCTGGCGCGAGGCGATTGCCTCACTCAACGTCCTGCTCACCTCCACCAGTTGGCGCAACGACCACAACGGCTTCAGCCATCAGGGGCCAGGGCTGATTGATGTGATGCTCTCCAAGCGTGGGACAGTGGCGCGCATCTATCTACCGCCCGACGCCAACTGCCTGCTTTCGGTCGCCGATCACTGCCTGCGCAGCCGGGATTATGTGAACTTGATTGTGATTGACAAGCAGCCTCAGTTGCAGTGGCTGGACATGGAGGCAGCCATTGAACACTGCACGCGGGGCGCTTCGGTCTGGCAGTGGGCCAGCAACGACCAGGGCCAGGAACCCGATGTGGTGCTGGCGTGCGCCGGAGACATCCCCACCCTGGAGACGGTGGCGGCGGCCTGGTGGCTGCGCCAGCGTGTTCCTGAGTTGAAGGTGCGCGTCGTCAACGTGGTGGACCTGATGACGTTGTTCCCACGTATCTTTCATCCACACGGCATGGATCAAACCCGGTTCGTTGAGCTTTTTACCGCTGAGAAGCCGGTCATTTTTGCCTTTCATGGCTATCAACGGGCGATTCACGAGATTGTGCATGGGCAGCCCCATGCGGAGCGGTTCCATGTGCGCGGCTTCAACGAGCAAGGGACCACGACCACGCCCTTTGATATGGTGGTGATGAACGGCATGAGCCGCTATCATCTCTGCATCGAGGCGCTGCGGCGTGTGCCGCGCCTGCGCGAGCAGGCTCAGGGCTTGATGGCCGAGTGCAACAACCTGATAAACCAGGCGGTGGCCTACTCGCGCGAGCATCTGGAGGATATGCCAGCGATCAGCAATTGGGCCTGGACTTGAGAAGATTTGCAGCGGCGCTGCTTCCTCTGGCGTGATATGATGGGTGAAAAGATGAGTCGAGGAAGCGCCAGGTGGCAGCACATTCTTCAGATGTATCCGGCGGCCCTCAATGTCCTGTTTTCATTTTTAAGCTGCGCCGCAACATTGCTCTCGAAGGGGATTTGCTGCTGGCGCGCATGGAACTGGAAGCGTTCCTGCCTGGGAAAGTGGAGACTCTGGACCAGATGCGCGATGCCCTGCGCCTCGCGCCGCGCCTGGCCGGGTTACAGGGGTTCGGCGCGCTCGATCACCTTGCCCGCCCCAGTGGAACGCAGGGGTATGTGGCCTGGGGGCCGCTCTCTCGGCTCTCGCGCCTGGTCCAGCGCGTTTCCTTTATCCAGCGTATCTACTGTGTCGCGCCGGACTCTCAGGCTGCGCGAGAGGCGCTGGCTGAGCGTCTGGAGACGCTGGGGCCGGTCTTGTCGTACCGTCTGGCTGAGGACCAACTGATTATTCAGGCGCTGCCACATTACGCGCTGATCGAACTCTCAGATGTGATCGCCAGGCACTCGCGGGGCATTCTGGATACGAAGCGCAATCTGACGCTGGTTCTGGATGCCATCCTCGAAAGAACCGGCGACCACCAGGCGACGAAGCTTGCCAGCGCGGCCCTTTCGGCCCAATCAACGACCTCGCATTTGTCGCACGACATCCACTATTACAAAGCCAAGTTCTTTCCCCGTATGGCGCGCGCCATGCTCAATGTGTGCGCGATCCGCCTGGGAGAAGGCCCGCATCGCGTGCTCGATAATTTTGTGGGCAGTGGAACGACGCTGCTGGAAGCCTCGCTGCTGGGGATGCCGGGCGTCGGGCTGGACATTGATCCGCTGTCGGTGATGATCGCCCATGCCAAGCTCGCGGCGGTCCACCTGGAAAGCGCGCTCCTGGCGAGCGAAGCCGCTGCGGCCATCGCTCGACTCGATGCGCGGGCATCGGGGCAGCTTTCTTTATTTGATCCCCTCATTACGGAGACGCCTGACAGCGCCATCACGTTTCCCGCCTGGCTGATGAAAAACCGCCGCATGTCTGCGGAGATAGCAGGCAGGCTCAGCGCAGACATCGCGCGCATGCAGGTGGCGATTGCCGGGTGTGATCCCCGCGTGAGCCATGTGTTTCGCGTCCTGATGTCGGATGCCATTGCGCGCAAGATTCGTATGCGCTTTTTAGGGACGGGCGTTGGACGTTTCTCTCTGACCTTTGCGAAGGCGTCGCTGACCCAGATGTTTAGCGTATCGTTAGCGCATTATGTCAAGGTGGCGGCCACCTGCGAGTGGCTGCGCCAGACGATTCACCTGGCCTTTGCCGATACCGAGATCGTCGCCGCTGATACGCGGAATATCCCTGAGCAGGTGGGGCGATTTGATATTGTCGTGACCTCGCCTCCCTATCTGCCCGCGTCCAGCGGCAGAGAAAGCTATGCCAAAGCGCGCGCGCCGTCCCTGATTGCCCTGGAAATGAGGAATCATGTGGATGTGGACGATCTGGTTGATGATGCGATAGGCTCGATGGATGGCGGTGGGATAGGCTCTGATGAACTGACCGCTGAAGAGCGCCGGGTGGTGGATTGGCTGCGTCAGGATGAACTGCGGGCCATCAAAGCGGAGCCGACGGCGCGGTACTTTTTAGATATGCGCCTGACGTTCGAGCAGATGTACCGGGCGCTGCTGCCTGGGGCGCTGGCGGTGGTGGTCAGCGGCAAAACCAGCACGTTTTATCAATTTGCGACACGCGATCCGCTCCAGGTTGTCAACGTTGCCGAGATACTGGCCGATGAGGCGGAGCGGAAGGGCTTTGAAGTGGAAGCACTCCACGATATACAATTAGATAAAGCGAACCGAAACGCGCGCCCGCGCTCACTTGACGCGTACTATGAGACGCTGATCGTCTTGAGAAAGCCGACGCTGTGACCCTGGCGAGAGGAAACACTGGATGTATAAGCAAGGTATCCCTGATATTGATCTGTTCATTGAACAAGACTCGGAACGGACGCCAGAACCCCAGAAGTTTTATGTTATCCACCAGGGTCAGGTTCTGGCGAGCTTTACGACACTGAAAGGCGCGACCAAAAAGTATCAGCAGGTGAAAGAAGCCATAGGATTTACCCCGCGCGCCCCGGCGGAGGCTGAGCAGGCGGATATGGCGACGGTGATGGCTGAGGAGTGGATGAGCCGAACCGAACTCTACTGGTCGCAATCCTCATCGCATCGGCCCACCAATAAAGTTCGCCGCTGATGCTATCTCGAATCGCGCTGAACGCTGCGGTACGAGCGGAACGTTCGCGCCCCAGGGCCACGTCCGCGCTGGCGCAGCGTCTCGCCGCCAGGGACGGCGGCGGTACAGGCAACCCATGTTGGCATGCGTGTTTCAGATGAGCAATCCTCCTGGGGCAGCGGCGCCCCTCCCCCTTCGCGGTTCCACCAATTATCGGGGGTCACTTGTAGCGCCGCCTCCCAGGCGGCCACCGCTGCGCCAGGGTGAGCGTGCGCCCTCCAGGCCAGCGGACCAGCAGGCCAACGCTGGCCGCCAAGATGGCGGCGCTACAGGTGATGCCGCCCGATAGGTGGTGGAACCGGCTCTTCGCGCAGGCTCTTGCCAGCTTGCGATTCCTCAGTTATGCTAAGGGCTGTGGAAACACTGCTGCGGCTGGTCAGCCAGATCGCAGTGATCCTGGCGCTTTCCTGTTGCTCCTCGCGCGCTGAGGCTCAGGATGCCTCGCCCACCAAAGCAGATCAGTAAGCGGGGAAAGGTCGTCTGATGGTAAAGGAGACTGATAGCGATGCCTGACATCCGGTACGTTTGCCTCTCTGATCTGCATCTTGGCGCAGATAACAGCGTGTTGACCGCCATTAAACCCGGCTCGATAGACGTTGAGACCGCTCAAGCCAGTCCGGCGCTGGTCCAATTTGTCGCCTGTTTACGAGAGTTGATTGCGCATAATACCAGTCCCGAAAAGCCCCGGCTGATCCTCAACGGGGATATTCTGGAGATGGCGCTGTCGGAGACCAATACGGCGGCGATGGTCTTTGAGCGTTTCGTCGAGCTTATTTTTCCCGAAGATGGCGAGGCGCTTTTTGACAAGCGGCTGCTTTATATCCCCGGCAACCATGATCATCACATCTGGGAGAGCGCCCGCGAGACGCAGTATGTGAACTTCATTACCCGCATTCCCCCAGGGACGCCTCTGGCGGCCCCCTGGCATACGACCAAAATGGTTGCGCCCGATTTCGTGCTGGAGCATTTCTTGACCAATCTGCTGCGCCGACGCCCGCATCTTTCGGATGCGGTGGTGGGGGTGGCCTATCCCAATTACGCGCTGTTCAGCCGCGATGGGCAGCGGTGTGTGATCTTCACGCATGGTCATTACATTGAAGGCATCTACTCATTGATGAGTACCTTGAATACGATGATTTTTCCTGATCGCGTGCGGCCAAAAGTGGTGTGGGAGGTGGAGGCAGAAAACTTTGCCTGGCTTGACTTCTTCTGGTCAACGATGGGCCGCTCCGGCGATGTGGGGCGTGATATTGGCCTGCTGTACGATAAGCTTCAGGATAAGCATCAGGTTGAAAAGTTGATCGAAAACTTTGCGGGCAGCCTGGTGAAGAAATATAACCATCTAAAATGGGCGGAAGGCATCGAAACGAAGGGACTGGCGTGGATTCTGGACTTGACACTTGGCAGAGTAGCCGGCCTGGAACGACACGAACCAGAGCAGTTGTTGAGTCCCGACGCGCAGGAGGGGCTGCACTGGTTTCTGGAGGGCCCGCTGCTTGAGCAGTTGCAGATCGAGAGCAAGCAGGCTGCTATGCCGCCGAATATGGCGCTGGTCTTCGGCCATACGCACAAACCCTTTCAGCAGCAGATGCGCTTTGCTGGCTTCCCCGAGCAGATGAGCGTGTATAACAGCGGCGGCTGGGTGGTCGATCACCGCGAGCCATCGCCGATCTATGGGGCAGCAGCCATCCTTCTCGATGAACACTTGCAGGCTACCTCGCTGCGGCTGTACAACGAGACCGTCTCACCGGAAGATTATACGGTGCAGGTCGAGGCTACTGCCCCCCAGGGCAGCCCGATCAATACCTTTTACGAGCGCGTCAAGGCGCTTGTAGAGCCAGCGAGCGACCCCTGGCGGTCGTTTTCCCAGGCGGTGGCTGAAGCGGTGCAACTTCATGCCAGGGTGTTGGAGACCAAGATTAATCTCTAGGGCGCCTGGGTTCGTGCGCCAGCCGCTCGTTTGCTCTCCAGGACATTCCTCCAGGGTAGCGAACTCACAGCGATGAGACAGGAGGTAACGCGCTGAGGGTTCCCTGTTGGGAGGTCTTTTATCTGGTCTGGAGGAACGCCAGGTCTTCCTGAGATGGTGGATGGAGGACCAGTTCCTCTACCAGCGCCAGCGCCGCCGCCAGATCCGTGAGGTCAAGCACCTCTACGGGCGAGTGTGAGTAGCGTCGCGGCAGTTTGATTTCGAGCGTGGCGATGCCTCCGGCGGCGAGGTGCGCTGCGGCTGCATCTGTGACCCCGCCAGGAGCGATAGCAAGCTGATAGGGCGCGCCGATACGTTCGGCGGCGCGGATCAAGACATCGCGCGCCGCGTGCGGCAGCAGAAATCCGCCCGAGTTGGAATTGGATACCGGCGTGAGCAGAGCGCCCCGACCAATGCGGGCGCTGTAGGCCAGATGGCGGGTATCGGGTGTGCCAGTTGCAGGGAAAGTGTCTACGACAATGGCGAGATCAGGCTTGAGGCGGGCGAAGGCAGCGATGGCTCCGCGCAAGCCTACTTCTTCCTGTACGGCTACCAGGGCGGTCAGCGTGCAGGGGAGCGGCTGCCCATGCCGCCGCCGCAGCAGGTGGAGGAGGAGGACACAGCTCGCGCGATTATCAATCCCCTTGCCAGCGACGCGCGTTCCCGCCAGGCTCCGCAGTTCAGAGAGAACCACAACCGGATCACCAATGCGCACGCCGAGGGCGGCGACGCTGGCCGCATCATCAACTCCCAGGTCCACGTAGAGATCGGCGAGGGCGACGCCTTTGCCCTGCTCGTCGCGCGCGGTCAAATGCCCGGAGCGAGCGCCGATCACGCCAGGATGGCCTGCGACCCATACGGCGCGCCCTTCCAACAGGCGGGGCTGTACGCCGCCCAGGGGGGCCAGCCGCAGGAACCCGTCAGGTTCGATGCTCGCTACAGCGGCGCCGATCTCGTCGGCATGCGCCGAAACCACGAGATGCGGCGTGTCAGCGGGTCCGGCGCGCGTGGCTGCCAGGTTGCCCATATGATCGACGCTCACGCTATCAACCAGCGGGCGAAAGAGTTCGCGCAGCCGGGCAATGACGGGCTGCTCTGCGCCAGAGGGCGCGTGCAGGGCAGTGAGCGCGGCTAGATCTGTTCGGAGCGCGTCGAGTGTGTCAGGGTCGTGCTGCATGGGGTTCTCCTTGCTGTAGTGCGTTGTTCTTCTGTAGGCATGCCTCCCGCATGGGGAGGCGCAAGCGTCGTGGCTTGTGTTGAAGATGGCGTCATTATACCCCGGGGCGGTTCCACCAAAAAGCGGGCCACTTGTAGCGCCGCCCCCCTTCGGGAAGGGCCGCTTGCCTCGGCTGGGCCTCGGCATTCTCGCTCCCGTTGGTCGCTCGCGCGTCCCTCCTGGCGGCTCAACGCTGGCCTGCTGGCGCCGTGGCCTGGAGGGCGAACGCTCGCCCTGGCGCAGCGGTGGCCGCCTGGAAGGCGGCGCTACAAGTAACACACCTCGCTTGCTAACACCTCATGTTTGGTGGAACCCCGGCGCGCGGACCCCTTGACTCCTGGCTGCTGCTGAGGTATGCTGGTAATAGAACAAACGTTTCTGAGCTACTTTCAGGTTTCGCTGCCTCGATCCATAACTTGGATGAAGAGGGCTTCATCACTTCGCCGGTCTGTTTGTGTTGGCGCTCGTTTGTTTCAGGATGATCGCTTCGTGTAGGCGAAAGGGGGCCATCGCATAGGCATTTCCCCCGGAGAAGCTGCGCTGGCGTATGCGGCGCGCGGCTGGGCTGTGCTGCCGGTACATACGCCGCTTCCGCGCGGGTGTTCGTGTGGGCAGGATTGTGGACGCAGCGCGGGCAAACATCCCAGGACAGCACACGGCTTGAAAGACGCTGCCCTGGAGCCTGGGATCATCCGGGCGTGGTGGCGTCGCTGGCCCAACGCCAATGTCGGCATTGTGACCGGCAAGGAGAGCGACCTGGTGGCGCTCGATGTGGACGCGCGTTACCAGGGCGAGGAGTCGCTGGCGGCGCTGGAGGCTATGTATGATCGCCTGCCAGGCACGCTTACCGCTCGCACTGGTGGGGGAGGCCGCCATTTGTTCTTTCGCCATCCAGGCGGGAGCGTTCACAATATTGCCCGGCTCTTTGGGCTAGAGGGTCTGGATGTACGCGGGGATGGTGGTTATATTGTGGCGCCGCCGTCGCGTCATCTGAGCGGACAGTATTACGCCTGGCAGGACGAAGCGCGCCCGCTTGCCGAACTGCCAGAGTGGTTGTCTTCCCTGCTGGCCCGCCACACAGACCCCAATCGTCAGGGTGTGCGCACCTATCCCCAGGCGCCCCCAGGAGAAGCCGAGCCGTTCTGGCTCAGCCAGGCGCTGGAACGGGCGCGCCCAGGGAACCGCAATGTGACGGGATACTGGCTGGCCTGCCATTTGCGCGATGACGGGGTGAGCAGAGAGGCCGCCAGGGCGGTCCTCCTGCGCTACGCGGCGCAGGTTGTCGCTGGGGATCATCCCTATCACGCCCGCGAGGCGCTCGCCAGCCTCCGCTCAGCCTATCGGCATCTGGTCCCTGAGCCGACGCTGCGCACTTAGAAGAAGACGACACCAACCCCTCGCGCATATCGCGCGCGGGCTATCCAGGCGGATAGCTCGCGCTGGCCGTTGTATACTACATACGGCTGCTATCATAGTATTCTCCGAGGGTAAACACCATGTTCTCATGAGGCCGTCTCCGAGACAACAGCGCCTCTTCTTTCTGTGGAAGGCAACGGTGAAGGAATATGACAGAATTGGAAGCTGACATACGCGCGAGCGTGCGGAAACTGTGTGAGCGTTTCGGGGATGGCTACTGGCGCGAGATGGACGAGCAGCGCGCCTACCCGGAAGCGTTTGTGCGGGCAATGACCGACGCTGGCTATCTCGCGCTGCTGATTCCCGAAGCCTACGGCGGATCGGGGTTGGGCATCAGAGAAGCCTCTATCGTGCTTGAAGAGGTCAATCGCTCCGGTGGAAATGCTGCCGTCTGCCACGCGCAGATGTACATCATGGGGACGCTTTTGCGTCACGGGTCAGCCGAGCAAAAGCAGGTTTATCTGCCGAAGATTGCCGCCGGGGAACTGCGCCTTCAGGCGTTCGGGGTTACGGAGCCGGATGCTGGCTCCGATACGACGAGCATCCGCACGACGGCTGTGCGCGCGGGCGATGGGTACGTCGTCAACGGGCAGAAAATCTGGACATCGCGCGTCGAGCATTCTGATCTGCTCTTGCTGCTGGCGCGCACGACGCCGCTCGATCAGGTCGCTCGCAAAACCGAGGGACTCTCGCTGCTCCTGGTTGATTTGCGCGAAGCCGTCGGAAGGGGGGTGACGATCAAGCCGATCCGCACGATGATCAATCATCACACGGCAGAAGTATTCTTCGACAATGTGCGCGTCCCGTTCGAGCATCTGATTGGGGAAGAGGGCAAAGGGTTTCGCTATTTGCTTGACAGCTTGAATGCCGAGCGCATTCTGATTGCGGCGGAGTCTTTAGGCGACGGCTACTGGTTTGTCGAGCGAACGGTACGGTACGCTAACCAGCGCGTGGTGTTTGGGCGGCCCATCGGGCAGAACCAGGGGATTCAGTTTCCGCTGGCGCAAGCCTATGCCCATATTCAGGCCGCTGATTTGATGCGTTTTCGCGCGGCTGACCTTTTCGATAGCCAGGCGGCCTGCGGCGCTGAGGCTAATATGGCGAAATTGCTGGCGGCTGATGCGGCGTGGCAGGCGGCCAACATCGCGCTGCAAACGCATGGAGGCTTCGGGTTTGCCGCCGAATACGACATCGAGCGCAAGTTTCGGGAAACACGCTTGTATCAGGTTGCGCCCATCTCGACTAATCTTGTGCTTGCCTATATTGCGCAGAATGTCTTGAAGCTGCCGAGGTCGTACTGATGAAACCGCTTGATGGCATCACGGTAATCTCTCTGGAGCAGGCTATCGCTGCCCCTTTTGCTTCTCGTCAGCTTGCTGATCTGGGAGCGCGCGTGATTAAGATCGAGCGCCCGGATGGCGGGGATTTTGCCCGGTACTATGATACGAGCGTCAAGGGCATGTCGAGTTACTTTGTGTGGACCAATCGCTCGAAAGAGTCGCTGACGCTGGACCTCAAGTATCCTGAAGGGCGGGCCATTCTTAGGCGCCTGCTGGCCGATGCCGATATATTTCTGCATAATCTCGCGCCTGGCGCGGTTGATCGGCTGGGTTTTGGGGCAGCGGCCCTGCGCGAAGCGTTTCCGCGACTGATTGTGTGCAGCATCTCCGGCTATGGCGCGTCTGGACCCTACCGCGATAAAAAAGCGTATGACCTGCTGGTGCAGGCGGAGAGCGGCTTGCTCTCGATCACCGGAAGCGGAGATACGCCCGCGAAAGCAGGTATCTCGGTGGCCGATATTGGGGCAGGGATGTACGCTTTTTCGGGTATGCTGGCCGCTTTATTCATGCGAGCGCAGACAGGGCAGGGAACGACGCTGGAGGTATCGCTGCTGGAGGCGCTGGGCGAGTGGATGGGCTTTCCGGCGTATTACACGGCCTACAGCGGCCAGGCTCCGCGCCGAAGCGGCGCGCACCACGCGACGATTACGCCCTATGGCCCGTTTGCGCTGGGGGATGGGTCCGCTCTGCTTATAGCCGTCCAGAATGAACGCGAATGGACGCAGTTCTGCGAGTGGGTGCTTGGTCGGCCTGAACTGGTTCACGACGCGCGCTTTGGCTCAAACGCCTTGCGCCTGACCCATCGCGCGGAGCTTGAGGCGCTGCTGCAAGCACGCTTGCTGGAGATGACAAAGGAGCAGGCGATAGCTTCGCTGGAGCAGGCTCAGATTGCCTATAGCCAGATGCGCACGATGCAGGAGTTTCTGGACCATCCCCAATTGAAGGCGCGTCAACGCTGGCGTGAAGTGGACTCGCCTGTTGGGACGCTCCAGGCGCTGCTTCCTCCTATAACGTTTGAGGGCGTTGATCCTGTCTTCGGCCCGATCCCTTCGCTCGGTGAGCATACCGAAGCGATCTTGCAAGAACTGGGGTTCAGCGCAGAACAGATTGCCGGATTGCGCGAACGGCTGGTGATTGCTTAGCATAGCGCCGCAGGCGCAGGTAGCAGGCGGTTAAAACCACGTCTAGGGGCTACGCCACCAAACCCGTCTGCTGGGAACCCGCCCGCATTGGCGCAGCGTCTCGCCGCCAGGGACGGCGGCGGTACAGGCAAACGCCCGCAGGCGCGGTTTTAACCGCCCGCTGCTATTCATCAGCCTCCCCGACCTCTGCCAGCGGTGAGCGTGGGGTTCAGGCGGCGTGTCCAGAATGCGCGAACGCGCTGCGCCAGCAGGACCAGCAGATAGGTGAAGAAAGCGAGCGCGCTGATGAGGAAGCTGACGGGATAGGAGGTATAGAAGGCGATAGTCAGGCCAGCCCAGGTGAAGGCCAGCGCCAGCGCCGCCGAGAGGGCCAGCGCGGCGAAGGGGCGCGTGAGGAGCCGCTGGGCGATGGCCCCCGGCGCGACCAGGAGGGAGAAGATCAGCAAGACGCCAACGGCCTGAACAGCCTCAGCAACGGTAGCTCCCAAGAGCGCCAGAAAGGCCAGCCCCAGCAGGCGTGTGGGTACCCCGCGCGCCGCTGCTGCATCGGGATCGAGCGAAGCAAAGAGCAGCGGGCGCGCGATCACCAGCAGGGCCAGTATAGCTCCGATGCCAACCCAGGCTGCTATGCTGGCCTGTTGATTGGTGAGACCAAAGATCGTTCCGAAGAGGACGTTGATCCCGACAGAGCCGTTGGAGCCGCTGGCCGTCGAGGTATAGATGCTTAAGAAGAGGACGCCTATCCCCAGTACCCAGGCCAGGACTGTGCCAATGGCGACATCGCGCGCCCGCGCGCGCTCCCCCAGCAGGCCAATCCCAAGCGCGGCTGCGATGACAACGCCGAAGAGGCCCAGGAGCAAGTTGACGCCCAGGACGGCAGCGCCCAGCGCGCCCGCAAAGGCGACATGGGAGAGTGCATCGCCTGCAAAGACCTGATGACGCATGATGACGAAGTAGCTGACCAGCCCGGCAGCCAGGGCAATAGCCGTTCCCGCCAGGAAGGCGTAGCGCATAAAATCATGCTGGAACATTTCCTGGGCATCCGCAATGAGGTTAGGGGAGAAGGGCGGGATGACCGAGAGCAACGCCGCGCCAGCTTTCTCTCTCATGCCATGTCCCCCTTCTGCGCGGCCTGCTTGTGCTGCGCGAGCCAGCGATGCCAGGCGCGCGCCAGCCGGACCAGCGCGTAAGCGCCAAAAGCAAAGCTGGTAATGAAGAAGCCAATCGGGTAAGGGGTGAAATAGCCGATAGCCAGCCCGCTCCACGTGAAGAGGAGCGCCAGGACGACTGATAGCCCGATGGAAAGCGCGGGGCGGGCGGTGATCTGCTGGGCAATGGCGGCAGGCGTCACCAGCAGGGCAAAGATCAGCAGGACGCCGACGACCTGAACCGCTTCGGCGACGGCAAAGGCCAGCAGCGATAGAAAGAGTATGGAGAGGAGGCGCACCGGCACGCCTTGAGCCGCCGCGACTTCGGGATCGAGGGAGGCAAAAAAGAGCGGGCGGGCAATGACCACCAGCGTCACCAGGGTTGCCAGGGTGGTCAGGGCGATGGGGCCGAGATCGCGGTCACTGACACCCAGCGCCGCGCCAAAGAGGAGCGAGTAGATGCCCGTCGTATTGTTGGCGTGGGAGAGGCGCACGAAGAGCAGCCCCAGCCCCAGGCTGAAGGCGAGGACGATGCCGACGGCGCTATCCTGGCCCTTGACCTCGCGGGCGCTGAGTGCGCCGATCAAGAGCGCCGCGCCCAGGCCAAAGGCCAGCAGCCCAACAACCGGCGACAGGCCCAGCAGCGCCGCCCCCAGCGCGCCCGGAAAGCCCACCTGGGCCAGCGTATGACCAGCAAAGCTCTGGCTGCGCAGCGTCATGAAATACCCGACGGCTCCGGCCACGATAGCCACCAGCGTCCCCGCCAGGAAGGCGTTTTGCATGAAGTGGTAAGTAAAGAGCTGTTGCAGATCGGCCAGCAAATCCCAGGAGAGCCGGACATCATCAGCGAGGGCGATGAACACGATAGCTGACCTCCTCTGGCTGCCCGACAACCACCACGCGCCCGTCTCTGGTCCGCAGTACTTCGATAGGGGCGTCATAGAGCCGCGAGAGCGTCTCGGAGGTGATGACCTCCTGCGGCGCGCCGATGGCGGTCTGGCCGCGCCCGATATAGATGACCCGATCCAGATAGGGTAGGATGGGATTGACATCGTGGGCCACGAGCAGCACTGCTACTTGCTGGTCCTGGCTGACGCGCCGAATCAGCGCGGCGACGATCTGCTGGTTGTTCAGGTCCAGGCTTTCGAGCGGTTCATCCAGTAGCAGCAGACGTGGCCGGTTTACAAGCGCCTGAGCGATCAGCAGCCGCTGCTGCTCACCGCCGGAGAGTTCGCCAATAGGCCGATTGGCGTAGCTGCTCGCGCCTACCAGTTCGATAACCTCTTCGACTCGCGCCGCTGCCTGGCGGGCGCATTTGTCGCCGCCCCAGAGACGCCGCAGCCCTGGCAGGGGAATCCCCCAACGCCGCCCATCCAGGCCGAGGCGCACCACGTCGCGCCCGCGCACGCGCACATCCGCGTCAAAACTGTGGCGCTGGGGAAGATAGCCAATCTGAGCATTGCCTCGGCGCGTGGGCGTTCCCAGCACGCGTACTTCGCCTTCGCTGAGCGGGACCAGCCCTGACAAGGCTTTGAGCAATGTGGATTTACCCGCCCCATTGGGACCGAGAACGGCAATACATTCACCTGAGCGAACCTCGAAGGTCATCTCGCGCCAGATGGCGCGCCCGCCCAGTCGGACCCCGGCGCGCTCGGCGGCTATGACGACCTCGCGCTCTGAAGTGGGGTCGGCAGCCCGCTGGCAGAGCGCCCAGGGGTCGGAAGAGTCTGAGGGCGCTGAATCTGCGCCGGTTGCGATGCGTGTCATGAACGGTCCTCTTATAGGAGATAGGTATTGGGAGCGATGT
This sequence comes from Ktedonobacterales bacterium, assembly GCA_036557285.1. Classification (NCBI taxonomy): domain Bacteria; kingdom Bacillati; phylum Chloroflexota; class Ktedonobacteria; order Ktedonobacterales; species Ktedonobacterales bacterium. The sequence goes on along the minus strand of DATBHW010000057.1, from coordinate 10,439 downwards.
GTCTCTGGCATCTGCCAGAACAAAAAGGCAGGCCGCGCCCCGTTGATTGCAGGCTACATGCCGGTGGCCTGGGCCAGCGCCTGCTCAAGAGCCTGAAGCTGGGCCGATTGCCATCCCTGGAAGCTGGCGGAGCCTGGGTCCAGGGTTTCGGTCATTGCCACAATAGGAATGCCCGTCTGCTGTGCCTTCGCCTTGAGAGCTTCTGTGTCCGGGGTAGCATTCTGTTTATTATAAACCAGAACCTTGATCTGCTTCTGCGTGATCTGCTGATCGAAGGTTACTTTGTCTGCGGCTGTCGGTTCGATCCCTTCCGAGATGGCTTTCATAAACCCTGGGGGCGAAATCAGGTTCAGCCCCAGGGCTGACGCCAGATACATGAAGAGGCTTTCGGTGGCCCCCACAGGCGTCCCCTGATACTTCTGCTTGATCATGGTGATGAGGTCATGATAGCTCTGGAGTCCTGTCGTCAGGAACTGCTGGTTCTGCTGATCGAAATAGGACGCATCAGCCGCGTCCAGGCGTTTGAGGTCACTGGTAATCTGGTCGGCTATCCGCGTCACATAGTCAGGATTGTACCAAAAATGTGGATTATCGCCTCCCTGTTTGCCCAGGAACTTCCCAACATCCAGTTCGCGGCGTCCGCTGACCGGATTGGCGTCAAGCTGCTGGCGGACCCAGGGATCATAGCCGACCCCGTTGAAGATCACGTAGCCTGCGCTGGCGATGGCGCGGGCGTCAGCGGGGGTAGCCTCGTAATCGTGGGGGTCGGTATTCGGGTTGACAATGATGCTGTTGACTTTGGCGTGGACGCCGCCGATCTGGGCAGCGATGCTGCCCCAGACATTTTCGGCAGCGACTATCTGTATCTTGCCATCACTGGCGCCGTTTGCCGTTGGTATGCCACAGCCGGTCAGGATCAAGAGCAGCGTCGAGAGGGCCAGCAGACTCGCCAGCATGCCTCCCCCCGATTGAGAGACCTGGCGCAGCCCAGGAGACAGCAGGGCGCGCGCGCCAGCATCAGGAACGTGGGGGTGAGACATAGGCTATCTCCACCTATTGGCGGTTCCACCAATGATCGGGGGTTGCCGCTGGTAGCGCCGCCGTCTCGGCGGCCAACGTTGGCCTGCTGGCGCCGTGGCCTGGAGGCGAACGCTCGCCAGGGCGCAGCGTTGGCCGCCTGGAAGGGACGCGCGAGCGAGGCGCAGCCGAGCGAGAATGGCCGCGCCCAGCGCGGTCAAGCGGCCCTTCCCGAAGGGAGGCGGCGCTACAAGTGGCCCCCACTTTTTGGTAGAACCCCTATTGGCAAGCATAGGAACGGCATCACATGTATGATACAATGTATCAGAAACAAAAAGAGCATAGCAGATTTTTTGATGCTTGTCAATGAGATAGTGTCTCAAATGCAGATTGAAGGAAAGAAAGCGGTCAGGGCTTCGGCTCCGCAGCGCGTATCTGTTATAATAGCTTTGCTCCTGTGTTCTTGGCACACGAAGCGAACATGCAGGCAGAAAACGAGGTGTGTCAAGTGGCGGTCACGATAGAGACGATTCTGATGGCTTTCGAGGAGATGGGCTTGCGCAACACGCGGCCTCGTCGCCTGCTGGCCGAGCGTTTAGCTGCGCTGGCAGCGAGCGCGACGGATTTTAGCACGGATGAACTCTGGCACGAGTTAAAACAGGTTGATCCCCGCCTGGGGCGCGCAACCGTCTATCGCACTGTGGAAGTGCTGCTGAGCCAGGGCCTGTTGGATCGCGTGGAGTTTGCCGATGGGACGCACCGCTATCGGGTCTGCGGGGGCAGCCATCATCACCATATCACCTGTACCGCCTGCCATCGAGTCATCGAAGTAGAGACGTGCCTTCCGAGCGCGGTCTTTGCCGCGATTGCCAGCAAGACGAACTTTGCCCTGGAGGGCCATTCAATCGAACTCTTTGGGCGCTGTGAAGATTGCCGCGCAGGAGCAGGCGGGCGTAAAGCAGGAACAGCCTCACACTGATCTCATATCCGGCCTGGCGATCATTCGCTGGCCTGGCCTGGCTTCGCCAGCGGGAGGGTAAACCAGAAGGTGGACCCCTCTCCAGGGGCGCTTTCCAGCCCGACCTGCCCCTGGTGGTGTTCGATGATGGTCTTGCTGATGTAGAGTCCTATACCCAATCCGACTCCCGACCCGCTCTGCAATTCGATCCCCGGCACCCGATGAAATCGCTCCCAAAGGTGGGGCTGCTCCGCGTGAGGAATGCCCGGCCCTTGATCGCGCACCTGGACGAGCGCCTGCGCTTGCTCTATCTGGAGGCTCACCTCTACCGGGGACGCTTCATCCGAGTATTTGAGCGCATTGGTCAGGTAGTTCGTCACCACTTGCCCAAGGCGTTCCGCATCGGCATAGACCAGGACGGGCTGATCGGGCGTGGTCAGGAGGATCGTTCGCTGCGGGGACGCCTGGCGCTGCTCTTCAACCGTTGCCGAGAGCAGCGCCGTCAGATCGGTGAAAGTGAAGGCAAGTTCCAGGCGTCCACCCTGAATACGCGAGGTATCGAGCAGATCGTTTACCAGGCGATCCATGCGATGTGCCTGGTGCAGGGTCTTCTCCAGCGCGCCCTGCGAAGTCAGAGACCGGACGCCACCGGTGGCGCCAGGGGTTGCTGAAGAGGGCGCTGTGGGCTGCATGCGGCGCTGGACCAGTTGGAGGCCCATGATAATCGAGGTCAGCGGCGTCTTGAGTTCATGGCTCGCCATGCCCAGGAAGGTTTCCATCTGCCGATTGGTCTCGCGCATTGCCAGTTCGTTGGCCTGCGCCTCGGCGCGCTCGCGCCGCGCCTGGGCATTTTCCAGAAGGGTGATCCCCTGGCGCACAATGACCAGCAGCCCCAGCCCCAAAATCACCAGGATAGGCGCCATAGGTTGCAGGGGCTGAACCGGCGAGAGAATGGCCCGCATAGCAATCGCTGCGCTGGCGAGCAGGGCGGCCACAAACGGGAAAAGGAACCGCACCGTTTCTTTCAGGTCTTCCTGCTGAAGAGGGGGATTGTTGAGCATCGGCCTCTGCTCTCTCGGTGGGGGAGGCCCACGCTGGCTGCGCCTCAGCCAGACCAGCGCCGCCAACGGTACCATCAGGTAGAAGGCCATCCAGAAGAGATCAGGGGGGGTACCCGCAGTGAAGCCTATCGTGGCGATGAGCCAGGCGACCCAGGAATCGGCAGTGATCAGGCAGAGGATGGCGGCGATCAGCAGCGCCAGAACGATGCGGTCCATCCTGCACTGATGATAGAAGAGTGTGAATGTCAGCCCGAAGAGGATCACCAGATCCGCCGTCGGATAGTAGAGGTTGATAAATCTGCCAAGCGATGATACCTGACTTTGCAAGTAGAGCGGCGCCAGGAGGAAATACCAGGAGAGGGCTGTGACGGAACACATGATCAGCAAGCCATCCAGAATGAGTTTCACTCTGGACCCCCAGGGCCGCCCGCTCGGAATCAAGATGACCGCCAGAAAAAAGAAGGGGTACTGGAGCATAAAGAAAGGGTCGGGAAATGAAGGGAAGGGCGCGTGGTTGGGGAAGAGAATCTGATCTTCTATTGACCAGAGGGTGCGCGCCACCGTATAGGAGAGCAGCGCCACGCTGAGTATCCACCAGGTGCGTGCTTCCGGGTGGTGGTTATCGGCGGCCCATATACTGACGAGCAGCAAGACGGCTAGCTCCGGCCATGCCAGGGCTGCCCGCAGCCAGTCTGTTTCCGGGCTGCTCCAGGTCGGGTGAAGCAGGGTCACGGCGAGTTGAAAGCTCAGCAGCGCGACGATGAAGAGCATGACGCCGATCAGCAACGGGTCATGCCAGAGACGCTGAAGCTGCCCTGGACGCCCCCCGGAGAGAATCTGACCTGGCACTTTGGTATTGGATAGGTTGGGAGAGGAGTATGTCATGGCATTCTCGACTTTTTCTTAAGCGCCAAGCGATACTCCTGCAAGCCACGTACCAGGAGAGGTTGATCTCTCAGAAGCCCTGGGTGAAGAGGCGATAGAGCGTTGTTGGGGAATGCTAGGCTTGCTCCCACTTGAGGGAACGCTCAACAGCCCGCTTCCAACCGGCATAGAGCGTGTCGCGCTGATCGGCGCTCATGCGTGGCTCAAACGTGCGATCCACTGCCCACTGCCTGGCGACTTCTTGCGGGCCACTCCAGAAACCAGTGGCAATGCCAGCAAGATAGGCCGCGCCCAGCGCGGTGGTCTCGGCGACCCTGGGGCGCTGTACCGGCACGCCGAGAATATCCGCCTGGAACTGCATCAGCAGAGTATTCACTACTGCGCCGCCATCCACGCGCAGCGTTTTGACCTGCACGCTGCTATCGGCGCTCATCGCCTCTAAGACATCACGAGTCTGATAGGCGATGGACTCCAGCGTTGCGCGAGCGATATGAGCGGCGGTAGACCCGCGTGTCAGGCCGATGATGACGCCGCGCGCGTAGGCGTCCCAGTAGGGCGCGCCCAGGCCGACAAAGGCTGGCGCCAGATAGACGCCGCCATTATCGGGAACGGATGCGGCCAGGCTCTCCACGTCACTGCTGTTTTTAATGATGCCAAGACCGTCGCGCAGCCACTGCACAGCCGCGCCGGTTACAAAGATGCTGCCTTCCAGCGCATAGGTAAGCTGCGCCCTGGTTGGATCGCCCATACCCCAGCCAATAGTCGTAAGCAAGCCGTTTTGCGATGGCACAGCCTTGCTGCCAGTATTCATGAGCATGAAGCAGCCAGTGCCATAGGTGTTTTTCGCCATGCCAGTTTCAAAACACGCCTGGCCGAAGGTTGCGGCTTGTTGGTCTCCGGCAGCCCCAGCGATCTGGATGGGTCCGCCGAAGAACTCCGGGTCTGTCTCGCCATAGAGACCGCTGGAGGGCATGACCCTGGGCAGCATGGCGCGCGGGACGCCTAATTCGTTGAGGATTACGTCATCCCACTCGCCAGTAGAGATATTGAACAGCAGGGTCCGCGAAGCGTTGGAATAATCGGTGATATGGACGCGCCCCTTCGTCAGACGCCAGATCAGGAAAGTATCCACGTTGCCAAACAGCACTTCGCCGCGCGCGGCCTTTTCGCGCACGCCGGGGATGTTATCAAGAATCCACTTGACCTTTGTGCCAGAGAAATAGGCATCCGTCACCAGGCCGGTGCGAGCGCGGATTTCCTGGTCGAACCCTTTCGCCTTCAAGGCGTCGCAAATAGGGGCTGTCAGGCGACTTTGCCAGACGATGGCATTGAAGACAGGCTTTCCGCTCGCTTTCTCCCAGACAATGGCTGTTTCGCGTTGATTCGTAATCCCAATGGCGGCGACATCGGCAGCAGCAGCGCCTGCTTTGCGCATGGCCTCCTGGGCAACGGCGATCTGGCTTGACCAGATCGCTTCCGGGTCATGCTCGACCAGGCCCGGCGCGGGGTAAATCTGGGGAAACTCTTGCTGAGCCAGACTGACAAGCGCCCCGTTCTGATCGAAAAGGATGGCGCGCGAACTGGTCGTACCCTGGTCTAAAGCGAGTATATAGTGTGCCATAGCTAGCTCTCTTTCTGGCTGAGCGCGGGCATGGTGTCAGACGGGCAAATTCGACGAGGCGTTGGTTGAAGGGGAGGATGCCTGCTTACTCTTCGCCTTTTGCCCGATCTTGGGTTCGGTCCCTGACCGTAATCGGCCAATATTGTCGTAGTGCAGCAGGATCACGATGGCAGGACCGATGACGAGATAGAGCGTGGTGGGCAGGTCGGCCCAGCCGATGAAGCCAAAGATGATGCCGCAGATCATGGTGGAGAGGCTGCCGACAATCGAGCCAAGAGAAACATAGCGCCAGATGGCAACGGTGGCGCCTGTGGTCAAGGCGGCGATGAAGAAGGTGGGTAATGAGAGAACGACCAATGCGCCTCCGCCGGTTGAAACGCCCCGTCCTCCCTTGAATCCAATGAAAATAGGGAAACAGTGACCGATCAGGGCCATGAATGCGGCGAGGGGCGGTCCCCAACCATCTCCCGAAAAGAAGGGTACGACCAGGGCGAGAACCGGCGGCAGTATCCCTTTGGTGAGATCGAAGATGAAGACGATGCTGGCCGGGATGCGGCCAAGCGTTCTCAGCACGTTGGTCGCCCCAATTTTATGGCTGCCATGATCCCGAATGTCAAAATCTTTGCCCCGGAGCAATTTCCCCATCCAATACCCGGCGGGGATCGACCCCCATATATAGCCGATGAGACCTATCAGCAAGAGATGACCAGGTAGACCTGGCATGGTGGCCTCCTTTGTGTTCTGGCGCGTTTGTGTTCTGATGCGTTCTTGTGCAGCTAGTCTGCTCTTGCCTGGGAGAGTGATGCTGGACTCAGATCAGCCGATATAGTACCATAGGCTCCTCTCACTCGTTGAGACTTGGAATCGGAATCCCGCTCCAGGCGCGCCGTAGTTCCCCACCTGGATCGTTTTCCACACGGCAGGCGTGATCGAAGATCATCGTCGCCCGCGTCTCCGAGTCATAGGCAGGCCAGGTGGGCAGGTCACGATAGCCCGGAACTCCAGAGTGAGCGAACGCGAGCCACGCCTCACTCATGTTCTCCGCAAGCGCGAGGCGCTCAGGGCTTTCGCCGGTGAAGCGTATCCCGTACTTGAGATTATCGAAAACGAACGGGATTTCCAGCGCGTGGCACGACTTCAACCTGCCGTTCAACACGGGTGTCTCCCAGGTAAACAGGTACATCCATACCGGAGCCGCGCCCTGAGCGTGTTTGCGTTCGGCCAGCGTAATCGAGTGCATGCGCATCATCCGATCACTCATGAGAGAGGAGAAGAGATCGCCAGGGGACGCCTGGGGGTAGGTATGACGATAGGCTGCGATCAGGGCTGTTGTGGCCTCTCCGGCGAGGGGCTGTACCCGCGCGCGCAGCCCCGCCTCGTCCAGCGTGTCGATCCCTGCTTCAGCCAGCAGGAACAACGTCGCCTCGTCCTTGTTCGTGCCGATGATGAGGGGTATGTGGGCCGAGAGCGCAGGCGCCGCAGGGTCGAAAGGATGCTGGGGAAGCGTCTGCCCATCAACCACCGGACTCCACCCTCGGAGCTGGTTGCTATTGACCCTGGCGTTGGCTGCCAATATCTGCTCGGCTGGCAGCGTACTCAATCGGTCTACGTCTCTTGCCGAGATTTCGAGGCTCTTCAGCAGCTTCTCAGCCTGTTCCGTCGCCTTTGCTCGCGGCAGCATCCGCACCCCCGGACCGCTTTGCACGATGGCCCGGTGAAACAGGCCCGCTGCCGCAGGCATAGCCATCAGGACACTTACCTTGGCTCCCCCGCCGGATTCGCCAAAGATGGTGACATTGCCAGGATCGCCACCAAATGCGGCAATATTGTCGCGCACCCACTCCAGCGCCGCCACCAGGTCAAGCATGCCCGCATTGCCCGATGCGGCATAGGCTTCGCCCGCCAGGTCGCCTAGATAGCAGTAGCCGAACGGACCCAGGCGGTGGTTCACCGTCACCACGACGACATCTCCCCGACGCGCCAGATTGGTTCCATGATAAAAGGGCGCCGACCCCGAACCCATCGTAAAGGCGCCGCCATGACACCAGAACAGCACTGGTCGTTTGCCTCCATCGTCTACAGCGGGTGTCCACACATTGAGGAAGAGGCAATCCTCGCTGTCTGGTTCAGGCTGCGCCTCGCCGATGATCGCCCGCAGGCCCGCCATGCCGTCTGCCGGTTGGGGCGCTCTGTTGCCATACTGGAGCGCATCACGCACCCCGGCCCAGGGTGCGGGCCTGGTTGGCGGGCGAAAGCGATGCTGCCCGCCTGTGGGGCCTCCGTAGGGGATGCCGACAAACTTATGGATAGCGTTGGCGGTAGCGCCCCGGAGCTTTCCGGCAGTGGTTTCAACGATAACTTCCATTGATACTGCTTCCTTTCTTGTCACGCTGTCATCTGGTCGTATCGCCGTCCCCGAAGGAGCTGGCGCAGGCGTTGTTCCAGTTCCTTTGCATATCCTTCAACGGGCATCTCTCCCATCCACCAGCAGCATACCATGAAATATCTGTCTCCTCGTGGCGGCAGCCAGTGCAGGAATATGAGGCTGGATGGGCGAGTGACGTTCTCAGGTACACGCTGCCGCTCAGAGAGATGACCCTATCCAGACACACATCTCTCCAGGGTGGCGATGGTCCCAGGCGTAGTAAGGGATAGCGATAAGTGTATATGGGGAGCGCCTTGCAGGGGCCGCGCGATACAAGGCGTCTGTCCAATCCCCTGTCTCCAGGGCTATGGCATTTCCGCGAATGAGCGTCACACCGCCTAACATGGTGGGAGCAAACTGGCTCTCCAACACGGTAGTCTCTGGTAATCGGATGCGGTGGAGAGGGAGCGGGTTATCAGCGGTTTCCAGGCAATAGACCAGTGGTCCCCGTTGGAGCGCCACGTATCCGGCAGCGGCGCGCACATCGGGGTGAGGGTGCATACGCTCGACGGGCATCTCTAGATGCAGGAGGATGCTGTCGCCAGAGCGCCAGAGACGCTCAATCCGCGCATAGCCTTTATGCAGCGATGGCTCGATAGGAATATCTTCGCCGTTCACGCTCAGATGCGCGTTCGTACACCAACCAGGAATACGTAAACGCACCCCAAACGTCCTGGGTTCCTCCAGTTCCAAACCAAGCCGGATGGCGCCGTCCCAGGGGTAGGTGGTTTCCTGCCGCAGAATGATCTGCTGGTCGCCAAGGGGAATGGCGCTGGTGCTTTGCATATACAGGTGAACAAGAATATCGGTCTCCGTAACGCTATAGGCATAGCCTCCCAGCGACGCGAGTAGGCGAGCGACATTGGGAGGACAGCAGGCGCACTCATACCACTCCTGTCGGTGATGGTTCCCCTGGCTCTCTAACGGATTCTCGTAAAAGAACGACGCGCCATCCAGCGCCACGCCGCTCAAAACGCCGTTGTAGAGGGCTTGCTCAAGCACATCGGCATAGCGGCGATCCATATCGAGCAGGAGCATGCGATGGCTCCAGAGTACCAGCCCAATAGCAGCGCAGGTTTCTGCATAGGCGGCATTGGGTAGATCATAATCTGCTGTGAGTCCCTCGTTATCCGCTGAAGATCCCAGGCCGCCCGTCAGATACATTCTCGTCGAGGTGAGATGCTGCCAAAGACGCTGGCAGGTCTGGAGTAGAGAATCGTCATGTAACTCTTGTGCCAGATCAGCCAGGGCGCAATAGAGATACATCGCCCGGACGGCGTGACCAACCACCTTATCCTGTGCGCGCACCGGCAGATGAGATTGGCAGTACTCGTAGGTCTTCGCCCAATAAGCGGCAGGGTCTTCTCCGCGCGCCCGCGCTTCTGCATCAAAGTAAGATGGCTGCTGCCCGCGTTCCTCAACAAAATAGTGAGCCAGGGAAAGATAGCGTGGTTCTTTGGTTGCCCGATACAGCTTGATGAGCGCCAGTTCGATCTCTGGGTGTCCACAATACCCGCGTCGTTTCCTTTCTGCGCGGCCAAACACGGTATTTATATAGTCTGCATAGCGGCAGGCTACGTCCAGCAGGTCGCGTTTGCCGGTTGCCTGGAAATGGGCGACCGCAGCCTCGATGAGATGTCCGGCGCAATAGAGTTCGTGCCAATCGCGCAGATTGGTCCAGCGTTTTTCTGGCTCCACCGCCGTAAACCAGACATTAAGATAACCATCCGGTTGTTGCATAGCTGCAATTAATGCGATGACCTCCTCCACCAGCGCGCTGAGCGCGGGTTCAGGATGGCTGGCAAGGGTATAGCTGGCTGCCTCAAGCCATTTCGTCACCTCAGATTCCCAAAAGACATAAGGAATCGGCATGTTTCCAGGGGTCCACTCACCTCGAAAGGCCGCCAGATGGCCGTTCCGCTTGAATTGCTCGTATATGAGAGGCAGGCTGCGTTCACGCACGTTTTGCAAGCGGGGCGCCCAAAACCCATCTTCAATGGTGATCGCCGTATGGGCCACTGGGAACGAAGGTTCCTCGGTCGCTTGTTCTCGCTTGGAGCGCGAAAAAGAAGAGGAGTCCATCGGCTATCCTTTCTTCGACAGGCAGGAGGGTGCAAGCATTGTACTCCGCCTCATCGGTTTTTGGAAGAGCAATATGGTGGGCGCTGCTCGTCTTGCCCTTTTGGGCAAGAGATGGCGCTCCTCTTGCAAGACATGGGAAGGTAAGTCTTGTATGCACGTTTTGCCTCCTCATAAATAAAGAGAAGAAAGGGAGCAAATATGTCTTACGCACAACAAGGAACTCATGAAACGGACTCCTGCTGCGGGCCGGGCTATGCCTCGCCGCAAGAGGCGATGCAGGCTGAGCGCGAAACGGTGTTGTACACCGTGGCGCTCTATGGTGGCACCGGCATCCAGGCGCCCGACTATCTGGCGACGGTGGATGTGGACCCCGCGTCGCCCACCTACTCC